>NZ_JAKUEU010000014.1:0-89937 GCF_022663075.1 Bacillus cereus group sp. BfR-BA-01441 | reverse complement strand
AACGGGAGTAACAGGAGCGACAGGAGCAACAGGAGCAACGGGAGCAACGGGAGCAACGGGAATAACAGGAGCAACAGGAGCAACGGGGACAACAGGAGCAACAGGAGTAACAGGAGCAACAGGAGCAACGGGAATAACAGGAGTAACAGGTCCTACTGGGGGGATTGGCCTTATAACAACAACTAATTTGTTATTTTACACTTTTTCAGATGGAGAGAAACTTATATATACAGATGCAGATGGCATAGCTCAATATGGTACAACGAATATACTTTCACCTAGTGAGGTTTCGTATATAAATTTGTTTATCAATGGAATTTTGCAACCACAACCATTCTATGAAGTTAGTACTGGTAAACTAATTTTATTGGATAACCAACCACCATCGCAAGGTTCTTCAATTATTTTACAATTTATTATTATTAATTAAAAAAGACAGATTCTTAATGAAAAGGAATCTGTCTTTTTTGTTTTGAATTACATTCGTTAACATTAAGTGACGATAAATTCAATTGTAATTGGAATTCCGCCGTCTAATGCATCCCCACCAGGAATTGTAATAGCACCAGTAGGACCAGTAGTAACACTGGAGTTCACGCTTGGTTGAAGAATACCGTTCACATATAAGTTGTAATACGTGAAAGTCGGAAAAGCGGTTGCAGTAGTACCCGCATCGTTTAAACAAGCTGTGGCAGCAATTGCAAAAGCTGCACCTGTACCTGTGCCGGCTCCTAGTGTAGATGTAAATCTTCTAGATGCCATAAATGGTTGAATGATAGGCAATTAATTTTCACTCCTTACAATATTTTATTAGAACGAAGTATAAAATAACTTGTCCACTATATTGTATGAGAGTTTTTTATAATAGAAACGGCTTCACCTTTATAAGGTGAGCCCAATTTTAGTAAAGAAATGTTCTTTATTTATATGAAAAAATGATGTTATTACTTGCGGAATATATGTTAATCGTAAATTCGGTTTTTTGTATTCAAATTAAAATGTGTCTTTGAACCTAAGAGATAAACGTGGAAAAATAAAATAAACTCTTAAGTTTAGGTATTTAATCTAAGCAGTCAATTATTAAAAACATATAATTAATATGTGAGTCATGAACATAATTAAATAGCGTTTGCAAGTTTAATTATATTTCATGTTTCCTATTTTAAGTCAATATATAACACATACTCTTTTACAACTTTATGATCCTTATAATAGGAAAAACTCAAATATAAAACAAGTAAGGAGGACATAAATGACAAGTAATAATTGTTTCGGTCATAACCACTGCAATAATCCGATTGTTTTCACTCCAGATTGCTGTAACAATCCACAGACAGTTCCAATTACTAGTGAGCAATTAGGTAGATTAATTACTTTACTAAACTCTTTAATTTCGGCTATTGCAGCGTTTTTTGCAAATCCAAGTGATGCAAACAGATTAGCTTTACTCAATTTGTTTACTCAACTATTGAACTTACTAAATGAATTAGCACCTTCTCCAGAAGGGAATTTCTTAAAACAATTAATTCAAAGTATTATTAATTTACTACAATCTCCTAACCCAAATCTAAGTCAATTACTTTCTTTATTACAACAATTCTACAGTGCTCTTGCACCATTCTTCTTCTCTTTAATTATTGACCCTGCAAGCTTACAACTTTTATTAAACTTATTAACTCAATTAATTGGTGCTACTCCAGGAGGCGGCCCAACAGGCCCAACAGGTCCAACAGGTCCAACAGGAGCGACTGGTGGCGGAGCAACGGGAGCAACGGGAGCAACGGGAGCAACAGGAGCAACAGGCCCAACAGGAGCAACAGGTCCAACAGGTCCAACAGGTCCAACGGGAGCAACAGGTTTAACTGGTGCAACAGGCTTAACTGGTGCAACAGGAGCAACTGGTGGCGGAGCTATTATTCCATTTGCTTCAGGTACAACACCATCTGCGTTAGTTAACGCGTTAGTAGCTAATACAGGAACTCTTCTTGGATTTGGATTTAGTCAGCCTGGTGTAGCATTAACGGGTGGAACAAGTATCACATTAGCATTAGGTGTAGGTGATTATGCATTTGTAGCACCACGCGCAGGGGTTATTACGTCATTAGCTGGTTTCTTTAGTGCAACAGCTGCATTAGCTCCATTATCACCTGTTCAAGTGCAAATACAAATATTAACTGCACCTGCAGCAAGCAATACGTTTACAGTACAAGGCGCACCTCTTTTATTAACACCAGCATTCGCCGCAATAGCGATTGGTTCTACAGCATCAGGAATCATTGCTGAAGCTATTCCAGTAGCGGCTGGAGATAAAATACTACTGTATGTTTCATTAACAGCAGCAAGTCCAATAGCTGCAGTTGCTGGATTTGTAAGTGCAGGTATTAATATCGTTTAATTTGTTACAATGTTTAGTAGGAAATTAAACAGGGGTTTGTATATAGTCCTTCCTAATAAATTTAGGAAGGACTATATTTTTTGAGGAAATAAGTAATAAATCAATTGAACAATTACTCTTTATTAAGTTCGTATAAAAAAGTATAATTTACCCTTCCTCATTTAAGGCATAAGTTATGTAACTTTAAAAATTTCCGATCAGCAAAAAAAAGATGAATTCTTTTAAAAAAGAATTCATCCATAAAATAAACTATTTATTTTTATTACAGTTACATCCTTTTTTCTTTACATAGCCTTGCTCGGCTAAGTCTCTTTGCGATTGGGAATTGGAAGATTGAGAATTGGAAGATTGAGAGGATGCTGAAGAGCTACTATTTTTATTATAAGAGTAGTTTTTTCGATAGTTATAATTACTCATAGTACTATCACCTCCAATTTAATATATAAATATTATATGTATGTACACTATCAATTGTTACTATTATTAATAGGAAGAGAACATACAATAAAAAAATCTCCTCGGTATTTTCCTAGGAGATAAATGATGATTCTTTTAAAAATTTACAAATTAATAGCCCCAGTAAAGAGGAAAGTAATAAGAATCTTGGTGATACGGATTATGTTGTTGAGGGAGGGGCTGGGTTGGGTAATTTTTCATTCCACGGTTTTGATTGCAGTTTGCCGGAGGGCCAATAACAGTAGTTGATTGAATAGGAGAAACCGCTTGTTTCCATTGTTGTTCATTGAGGCAGTAAGTATGGGCCATCATATGAGCCGGAGTTAATCTTAAAATATCAGAACCGAAAATAACTTCTGGCGCTGGGGCATTGAAAATGGCTAATAAATGAGTATTATCAGCTGTAGCAATTTCATAATGCCACCACGCTTGTGGAATGTTAGCAACTTGCCCCGGTTTTATCGGTAAGTTTAATATTTGATTCGTAAATGGATTAAGTAAAGAAACAACAGCAGACCCTGAAATACAATAAACAAGTTCAGCTGCATTTTGATGAATATGTGGTTCTACAACATTTCCTGTACTTAAATAAATATCTAATAAAGAAGTATTTTCTAAAGTATTTAATTGTTTAATGCCAAGTACATTTATATAATTTTGGGCATCTTTTTGAAAAAAATTACTTTTATTTACATCAAAAGTAAAATTGGTTGAGGGAGAGGTATAGTCGATGTTGACAGTCAATTGTATTACCCGCCTTTCTATAGGTAAGTTAGGTTACAAAATTAGGATATGTGTCTAGTCTTTGTTTTGTGCTGTTATCGGTAGCTTAATAAATTCACTTATTCCATAAAGAATAAGGTGTTAAGACCAAACTATATTCGTATTCCCATTCATACTTTGGATTGATGGAAAAAAGTAATGAAAATGTTAATTTAAAATTACATCAATCATTTATAAGGAGTGAATGTTCATGTCATTTAGTGAAATGATTAGAAATGAAGTACTCAGCTGGGCGGGTGTTTCTGAAAAACCGCATCGATTTGGTGGTATTGAAATAAATTATGGTAAGAAAGAACTTGGCCATCTTCATGGTGATAAATTAGCTGATTTACCATTTCCGAAGTTAAAGCGAGATGAATTAGTGAACCGAGGATTGGTAAAACCACATCACATATTACCTGAATCAGGATGGATCAGTTATTATATAAAGAGTGAAGAGGATATTCCATTTGCAATTGAGTTATTTCGTATGCAATATGACCGAATTAAAAAGTAATGAAATATAGTAGGGTAATAAAAATTTATTTTTATGTCACATCCCTCCTTAATCGTTCGTCTTGTATGTAGAACGATGAGGAGGGATTTTATTATGAAGAAATTTGATGTAGCAATTGTTGGCGGTGGGCTTGCTGGATTAACAGCATCTATATATTTAGCGAAAGCTGGAAAGAAAGTGATTGTATTAGAAAAGTCCAGTCAATTCGGTGGCCGAGGGATGACTATAAATAAAAATGGAATCTGCATGAATCTTGGTGCACATGCTTTATATAGAGGCGGGGCAGCGTTTATAACTTTTAATGAGCTCGGTATGACTCTTCCAGGTGGAATACCATCTACAAAAGCACATGGAATATGGAAAGGGGATATATTCACCATCCCAACAGATTTTCGCTCAATTTTATCAACACCACTACTTTCTTGGTCTGCAAAAGTACAATTCTCACGTCTTATGATTCGTTTAGGAAATTTAGATGTAGGAGAAGTTCCGAAAATGAGTCTAACTACATGGGCAGAAAATGAAATAAAAGATCCAATGATTCGCAATATATTTTATGCGCTATGCCGGACAACAACATATACGTTTGCTCCTACAATACAATTAGCATCATCTGTACTAAAGCAAATACAGCTTTCTATAAAAGAAGGAGTGCTTTATGTAGATGGTGGTTGGAAGACGATAATAACAAAATTAAGAGCTATAGCAAATGATATCGGGGTGCAGTTTTTGGCTAAAAAGCATGTTGTGGAAATTGAGCATTCCGAAGGTAAACAAAGAATACATTGTGTTGATGATGAGGTTTTTGAAGTAGGTACAGTCATCGTGACGACTCCGCCGAAAGAGGCTTGTAAAATAATAAAAGGTGCAGAAGGAACAAGTTTGCATAAATGGGGTGAACAATCGGTACCGGTTACTGTTGGTGCATTAGATATTGGCTTGAGACAATTACCCAATCCTACACATCAATTTGTATTAGGATTAGATCAACCTATATTTTTCACAAATCAATCGAGAGCAGCTAAATTAAGTGAAGACGGATCAATTGCAGTGAGTCTAATTAAGTACCATAATCCTGTGCTAGAGATGAATCATATTCATGAAGATAAAGAACAGTTGGAAAGTACGATGGAGTTGTTACACCCAAATTGGAAAAGAGAAGTTGTTGCACAGCAATATTTACCGAAAATAACAGTAGTACATGATTTTCCTCATATTGACCGTGTTGAAAAGCCGGGTCCTAATATACCTGAAATGCCAGGTGTTTATGTTGCAGGAGATTGGGCAGGGCATGATGAAATATTAGCTGATGCTGCGGTAGCAAGCGGGAAACGAGCAGCGTTACACATTTTAAAGCAATATGAAAGTGAGGCAGTTCATCATGGAAACGGAGCAGTTATATGAAGCGTATCAACCATTATTATTTTCGTTAGCATACAGAATCCTTGGGAGTGTTATGGATGCTGAGGATATCGTTCAGGATGTATTTATCTCGCTAAATAATATAGAAGATCCTCAATCTATAGAAAATATGAAAGCATATTTATGTAAGATGGCGACAAATCGTTCAATTGATAAATTACGATCGGCAGCGCATAAACGTAACGTGTATGTAGGGATGTGGTTACCAGAGCCACTTGTAGACGAGAGTGATGAGCCATCAAAGTCATTTATAATGAAAGAATCCCTTTCCACCGCATATTTATTACTTTTACAACAACTATCTGAGGTAGAAAGGATTGTTTTCATATTAAGAGAGGTTTTCAGTTATGAATACGAAGAAATAGCTTCAATTGTTGATAAGAGTAGTGTGAACTGTAGAAAAATCTTTCAACGTGCACGAAAAAGCATGTTGGAGAAACCGAAGCAATCAAAATTAAGCACGGAGAAAATGGCTTCTTATGTTGAAAAGTTTGTAGCATCATTACAGTGTGGGGATGCGGAAGGTATGTTAGAAGTATTAAAAACAGATGCTATACTCAAAGCTGATGGTGGCGGTAAAGTTACGACTGCGATCAATCCGATTTATTCTGCAGATCGAATTATACGTTTGTTCTTTGGGATTGCACAACGATTGACAGAAGAGTACACTGTTGATTTCAAAATGGTAAATGGTATACCAGGAGTTATAGTTACAATAAATAATAAAGTAACTTATGTTCTTTCGTTTGCATTTGAGGATGAGAAGATTTCAAATATTTATATGATGGTTAATCCTGAAAAACTTATGCATTTAAATGTAAAAATATAAAAAAGCGCATTTCTTCAGAAATGCGTTTTTTATTATTTTTCTAACATTTCAAGAGGTACATCTTTTTCGCCAGCTACCTCAAATTTAATTTCCCCGTCTTCTTCATAAATACGTGTAATAATCGGTATAGTAATCATTAATTTTTTATGCTGCTTTCGTTTTCGAGCAGCATCTAAGCTAATCACGTTCATTTGTAAGCATCCTTTCTTCTGGAAATATATAAACAAAGAAAATGCGTCCGAAAAGGGCGCTTAATTGAATTTGAAATACCGATTCATTTAAATGGGGTTTATATAATTTAATAACTGCAATTTTTATATGAAATAATATGAATGGAATAATTGCACGTAGAAATTAACTTTACCAAAAAACGAAACAATATGCTATAAAAAATTATAAATCTTTGTCATATAACAGGAAAAAGGTTTTTGTTTCGCATATAATAAAAAGTAGACGGGCAGCAAGAGCTTTTTCATCATATTGCTTGGAAAGGCGATGAAAAGAATGGATACAGTAGATTCATTATTATTACAACTTGAACAATATGGAGAAGAGCATGATCGAAATAAAAAAACAAGGGAAGAAAAATTACGGAATGTTTCTCGTGAGATGGGGCAATTTTTATCAATTTTAGTAAAAGGGTGTAATGCAAAAAATATCTTAGAAATTGGAACTTCTAATGGTTATTCTACATTGTGGTTGGCTAATGCGGTAGAAGAAACAAATGGAAATGTAACAACTGTAGAGCTTTCTTCAGAACGAGTTGGAGAGGCACTTGTCAATTTTGAAAAGGCAAACCTTTTACAAAGGATTGATGTTCACAATCAAGAAGCAGGGGCATTTTTAGATTCCCAATTAGATCATTCATTTGATTTTATTTTCCTAGATTCAGAGCGCACGCAATACATGTGGTGGTTTGAGCATATAAAACGTATGTTACAGCCAAAAGGTTTTCTTGTTGTTGATAATGCAACTTCTCATGCAAGTGAATTAGATGAGTTTATAAAAATGATTGAAGAAGATGATACGTTTGAAACAGTGTTATTAGCGTTTCAAAAGGGAGCATTTGTAGCTCGCAAAAATAAATAGAAGTGAGTGTAATAGAATTATCACATTGAAAACGGGTGAATGTCAAAAGATTGAGTGTAGCACGATTAAAAGAACGTAAATTATTTAGGAAATATATGAAGAATCCGCCTTCAGCATGTAGTTCTCTAGGTCTTAAGTCTGAGGAAAATTATGTTGATTACAGGTATACTTATAGTAAGAAACAGGGAATGACTGCATAAACAGACATTTCTAAAAAAATCGATTTCAAGCAATCAGAATGTGTATGAAATACGATATAATTGATGAAATATAGTGCATATAAATTCGCACATATAAATAAAGGAGCGATTTTGTTGACTGAACTCGAGAAAAAAGAACCTGTATCCATTGTGAAAGATAATAATGTAGAAGTAGTGGTTGATACAGTTATAAAAGATGAAGAACTTGATGAATTAAATAAAGAAGCCGATCTTTATGTACAAAAGTTAAATAGCGAGCAAAATACAGATTTATCGAAAGTATTGTCGCAGCTAGGAGATTTGGGGGATAAAGAACAACAAGCAGCAGGACAAACGTTATCAGCATTAAAACGTCCTGTCACAGCGATGATGAATGGAAAGAATGAAGAAATTCCAAATACATTGTTAGAATTACGCAAAGTAGTATCAGAGCTTGATCCGAATTCATTAAAAGCAAGTGGTATGAAGAAAATTATGTTTAAAGTATTTAAGAAAAATCCACTTGAAACATACGTGCATAAATATCAATCTATAGATAAGCAAATTGAGGAAATTATTAGATCCCTTCTAATTGGTCGTGATAACTTACAAGAGGATACAGTTGGTCTTGAAATGTTAAAAGAACAATCGCACGATAAAATTCATGCTCTTGATAAACAAGTATACTTAGGGAAAAAGCTTGCTGGCATGCTTGAAGCTGAGAAACAAAACCCAGAGCGTCAAAGGGATATTCCGTTAATTAACGATGCATTAGAAAAGATACTTGTACGTACACGTAATATGCAGCAAGCGAAAAGTGTATTATTACAATCTATAGCTTCTGTAGACATCATTAAGAAAAATAATGAAAAATTAACAGAGGCAATACGTAATGCAATTACGATGACGCAAAACGTTGTAACAGTTTCAGCTGCTATTCAGCTTGCATTAACGAATCAACGTAAAACAATTGATGCGGTAAATGCAACGAATGAAGCAATTGAATCGATGGTATTAAGTAATTCTCAAGCGTTAAAACAAAATACAGAAGAAACGACGAAATTGCTTGAAAACCCTGCTATTAGCATGGATAAATTACGTGAATCATTCCAAAATGTGTTCGCTGCAATTGAAGCATCTGAAAAATCGTCAGAACGTATTATTGAGTCAAGCAAGAAGTTCGTTATTGAACTAGACACATTTAATGATGAGATGAAGCAGAAACTCATTCAGCGTCCAAGGAAATAACGGATTATTAGAGGAGGTGAACAAATGAGTTTCATTCAAACAGTACTATTACTACTCGGTACATTGCTTTTAATAGCATTTACTGTCGTTGTTTTAGTCGTATACTTCGGGCGGAAACTGTATTTTTCATGGACGAAGCCATATAAAAGAGCGCAAGATTCTTTAGATAAGATATCAAACAAATCAATACCGTTTCTACAAGAATTTACACAACATCCACTGTTTTATCGCTGGATTCGCACCGAAGGAAAGAAAGAACAAAATACATTAAATACTCTATTTTGTGCATCAGGTCAACGTACGAGAGAGCAAGTCTTCTCGATGTTACCGAAAGAAAAGCAGAAAAAAGTGCATGTAATGGCAAAAACTACGAAAAAGCTTACGAATGAAGATATTGATGTGGCTGCGATGAAAGTGAAAGATTTCTTAAGACAAGAAGCGCAGCAAACTGTAAAACCGACAGACTTATCATTTTACAAATTGTATTTTTATGACCGTTATCCAGACGCATTAAATACAATTCAAGCGTATAAACGCTCAATAAATCCTTCATTACAAAGAACGGTTGATGATATTACAATTTCAGTATTAAATGCACTTCCGTACTATCAAGAGCAACGCATGTTTGAACAACAACATAAACTTGAAACGTTCTTAATGAAAGATTTAACGGCCATGTTATCGTTGGTAGTACAATTACCACCTTCACAAAGACCAGAGAAGGAAGAAGAACTGAAAATCTACTTGGAAAATTTCCAAAAAGAAATGGAAGTAGTAGAGCGAGATATTCGCGACTCAATTGATCACGATTTAAATGTGAAGATGAGAGCAGCGACTGAGAAGTTTAAGAATAAATAACAAAAAGCGCCTTAAAAGCTAAGTATCACGGCTTTAAGGCGCTTTTTTTATGAGGTTTTATTTTGCTCTAACTGTAGTATGACTAGAAGCCACACTTTCATTATGCAATCGATCAACTGCAGTTACGACATACGTATACGTTTCTCCGGAAATAGCGGTTTTATCTACATAAATTTCTCCAAGTTTTGTTTTTCTTACAGTAGTAAGTAAATTTTTGGGGTTTTGTATATCCACTTCATTTTTCCCATTCACGCGGTAAATAGCGTAATAAGCAGAATCATTATCTCTATTGTCAATGATACCGATTGCAATACCTTCATCTCTTGGAATGGCGCCTTTTAAAGTCGGTTGTTTTGGTGGATCATGATCAAGCCAAGGCATAGGCGGGATTAATGCAGGATGTTTATATATGTTTTTTGAAAGTCTATCTTTAACTCCGAGTGGATTGTTATTAATATCTTTTAAGCTAAAATGCATACTACCTTTTATATCAGGATATAGCCGGTTTAATGCAATTTGTTTTGGATATTCTTCTGGATCAGACCAAGCAGGGACGGAGTTATTATTAATTTTATAGGCCGCTTGACCGATGTATAGGTGAAGCGGTTTGTTATTTGTTTCTTTAACCCACCAATCTACTAATATGTCATATGCAGCTGGGGTGAAACCTATATTCCAATATATTTGCGGTGTAATGTAGTCAATATATCCTTTTTGTATCCACTCACGTGTGTCAGCATAAAGGTCATCATAGTTTCTTTGGCCTGCGGTTGTGTTAGAGCCAGTGGGATCGTCAGCTATATTTCGCCATACGCCGAACGGACTAATGCCAAACTTTACATATGATTTTTCTTGTTTTATAGCAGTATTTAAATCTTTTACAAGTTCATTTACATTATTACGTCGCCAATCTTCTATATTTGTAAATCTACCATTATTATATGTTTCGTATGTTTTCTGATCTGGAAATTCTTCACCGGCTACTTTATATGGGTAAAAATAATCATCCATATGCAGCGCATCAATATCGTAATTTTGTACGATTTCTAAAGCGCCTTCTGTTATAAATTTTTTCACTTCCGGAATACCGGGATTGTAATATAACTTTCCGCCATAAGTGACAACCCAATCGGGATGTTGCCTTGCAGGGTGATTATTTGATAATCGATTTATATCGGTGTGATTCATCGTTATTCGGTATGGGTTAATCCAAGCGTGGAATTCTATATTTCTTTTATGAGTTTCTTCAATCATAAATGCGAGCGGGTCATAACCAGGATCTTTTCCTTGTGTTCCTGTAATGTATTCAGACCAAGGACCGTAATTTGAAGGATAGAAAGCATCAGCGGTTGGTTTAATTTGTACAACAACTGCATTCATACCAGTGCTTTTTACATTGTCTAATAATCTTATAAATTCTTGTTTCTGTTTTTCAATGGGTAAGCCAGTTTTTGAGGGCCAATCAATATTCAGAACAGATGCAATCCATACAGCACGTAATTCATGTTTTTTGTACGTAGTATTTACTTCAGCATAAGTAAAGTGAGGGGGAATGAAAGAGAAAGGGATGAACAAGATGACGATACAACATATCATTAATAAACGTTTAACGATCATTTATACGCCTCCCTATCATATGATTATTTAAAATAATATATGAGGCGAGGTTGACTTTGCAATAGAGAAAATTGCATATTGAAACATTAATTTAATAGGAAAAATATTTTTAATGAAATTTACTTTCATTATAACTAAATTCATTTACTACTTCATATGCTTGTTAGTAAAGTGAAACTTCCTTTCATTTGAAGGGTAATAAATTATAAGTATAGGAGGATTAATAAATGAAAGTTTTGTTCGTCTGTTCTGGAGGAATGTCCAGTGCAATTGTTGTAAACGCTTTAAAAAAAGAAGCGGAGAAAAATGGTGTGAACATGGAAGTGCATGCAATTGGAACGAATGAGGTAGAGGAAGAAGTAAAGAATGGCTGGGATGTCGTAATGGTGGCACCTCAAATAAGACACCGATTTGACTCTGTAAAAAAATTTGCAGAGGAGGAATCTATTCCGTGTGGCATCATACCGCCGCAAGCATACACACCGCTTGGTGGCCCGACTTTATTAAAAACTGTAAATGAATTAATAAGTTAGGGGGAAACGTTATGAATAAGTTTGTCACGTTTCTTGATAAAAACTTATCTGGACCGATGGCAAGGCTTTCTGAGCAGAGACATTTACAAGCAATCCGTGATGGAGTTATTTCGGCGTTACCATTTATTATAGTAGGAAGCTTCTTTTTAATAGTAGCATTTCCACCACTGCCGAAAGATAGTTTCATATCAGTTTGGGCATTAAAGAATCAAACAAGTATATTGATACCATATCGTTTAACCATGTTTATTATGTCTTTATATATCGCATTTGGAATAGGATATAATTTAGCGAAAAGTTATAAATTAGATGCTTTATCAGGAGCACAGCTCGCGGTATGTTCACTACTTTTAACATTAACGCCTGAGTTAATTGATAAAAAAGGATTCATGCTTCCGATGACAAATCTCGGAGGTCATGGATTATTTGTGACGATGATTGTTTCTATTTTATCCGTAGAGATTTTAAGATTTTGTAAGAAGAAAAATGTAATGATTAAAATGCCAGAACAAGTACCGCCATCTGTATCGCGTTCATTTGAAGCACTTATACCTGCAGCATTCGTTATTATTATAATGAGTCTAGTAACTGTCGTTTTTAGCATTGATTTACACCATGTTGTTGATAAATTAGCAGCACCATTAGTAAAAGCTGGGGATAGTTACTTCGGTGTAATGATTCCAGTGTTTTTAATTACGTTTTTTTGGTCATTCGGCATCCATGGTGTGTCGGTTGTTGGAACTGTTGCTCGGCCATTATGGGAAGTATATCTAGGGAAAAATGGTGAAGCAGTTGCTAGTGGAGCAGATCAGTTGCCATTTATTTCACCAGAGCCGTTATATCAATGGTTTATATGGATTGGCGGTTCTGGTGCGACGTTAGGGCTTGTATTAGCTATGATTGTATTTGGTCGATCGAAATATTCGAAAGCATTATCAAGAACTTGTATTGTTCCGGGTATTTTTAATATTAATGAACCAGTCATATTCGGATTACCGATTGTACTAAATCCAATTTTAATTATCCCATTTATCATTACACCACTTGTAACAGCAACTGTTGCATATTCAGCAACTGCGATGGGATTTGTAACACCAACGCATATTATGCCGCCATGGACACTACCTGCTCCAATTGGTGCATATTTAGCAACAGGTGGAGATT
The DNA here is from genome assembly GCF_022663075.1 of Bacillus cereus group sp. BfR-BA-01441. NCBI lineage: Bacteria > Bacillati > Bacillota > Bacilli > Caryophanales > Bacillaceae > Bacillus > Bacillus cereus group sp. BfR-BA-01441. Next base: position 76,868 of record NZ_JAKUEU010000014.1, on the reverse strand, counting down.
GGCGTGCGATTGTATTAGTTTTTATAAATATAGCAATATCGTTCCTTATTTATTTACCATTCTTTAAAATGTACGACAAAAATATGCTTGAAATTGAAAAAAATGGTGACGGGGAATCTGTTAATCCTTAATCTGCACGCTGTTATTTTGAGTGATAGACTTTTTGTCTATCACTTCTTTCACATTAAAACTAGAAAGGGGGAAATAGAATGAATATAAAATTTAGTTATAAAGGCGTATTTTTATTATTATTTGGAGTGATTTGTGCAAATTTACTTTTTGTCCCTTTATTAGGCATGCTAAATCTATCACAAATGCATAGTATCTGGCTTGTTACAAGTATTGCGGCAAGCGTTTTGCTTACGGTAGTTGTTTCTTTCATTGATGGATCGTTTGCATCGAAAGCTCAGTTGTTTTTTAGATTTATATTGTTTTCGATTGGTTGTACGTTCGTTACTTACATGATTGTTTTTTAGTAAATAGGAGGTCATGCACGTTATGTATATTGCAGGGGTAATGTCTGGTACTTCATTAGATGGAATAGATGTAGCGCTCGTTCATATAGAAGGAAGTGGTGTAGATTCTAAAATCGAACTCATCCATTTTACTACTGTTCCATTTTGTAATGATATGAAAAATGAGATCCAACAAGCGTTATCAATTGAAACTTCGAATGTCCAACTTATATGTAGTTTAAATTTTAAACTTGGTTTATGCTTCGCCAATGCTGTAAAGGAAGTTTGTAAAGAGGCCAATTTTCCTTTGAGACAATTAGATTTAATAGGCTCTCACGGACAAACGATTTATCATCAGCCAAAGCAAGAAGGGAATATTATTTCTTCAACATTGCAAATTGGGGAACCAGCAGTAATAGCATATGAAACGAACACGACGGTTATCTCGAATTTCCGAACGATGGACATGGCGGCAGGGGGACAAGGTGCACCACTTGTACCATATTCAGAGATTATTTTATATCGGCATCAAACTAAAAATAGACTACTACAAAATATTGGTGGGATTAGTAATGTTACAGTGGTTCCAAGTAAACGAAGTAAAGAGAGTGTTATTGCTTTCGATACTGGACCAGGCAACATGGTAATCGATGAAGTATGTCAAAGATTATTTCATGTACCATATGATCAAAATGGTTGGATTGCAAAGCAGGGGGTAGTTGTAGATGAAATTTTAACATACTGTATGAACCATCCATTTTTGAACATGAAACCACCAAAATCAACAGGTAGAGAACAGTTTGGAGAAGCGTTTGTGACTGAATTATTGAATCGATTTGAAAAGCATAGTAAAGGAAATATATTGGCAACTGTCACGATGTTTACAGCATGTTCAATTGTTCATCATTATAAGGTGTTTATTTTGCCGTATTATGAAATTGATGAGGTGATTTTAGGTGGTGGTGGAAGTTATAATAATACACTTGTTGAAATGTTACGGAATGGATTAAGAGAAGAGAAATGTAGCATATGTATACAAGAAGATATTGGTCATTCTTCAGCAGCGAAAGAAGCAATTGCATTTGCTATTTTAGCAAACGAAACGTATCATCGTAATCCGAGTAATGTGCCGAGCGCAACAGGTGCTAAGAATTCCGTAATTTTAGGGAATATAACATTCCCTCCATACGCAGATGAAAATGAGGCGAACATATGAAGTATATGATTGGAGTAGATGGCGGGGGAACAAAGACCGAGGCAATTGCATTTGATAAAGACGGAAATGAACTTGTAAGAGCTACCAGTGGTTTTGGAAACATATTAATAGATTTTGAAGAAGCTCTTGTGCATATTATGGAAGCAATTAATCAATGCCAGAAGAGTTTAATAAATGGGCATTGTGTTTGTGTTTGTTTAGGATTAGCTGGTATAAGCGGAGCGAATACAAATGAATTAACATTACGTTTAAAAAAGAAATACGGAACAAAAATTGAAATTCTTAATGATGCAATGATCGCACATGCAGCTGCTTTAAAAGGTAAGGATGGAATATTAACTATAGGTGGTACAGGTGCAATTTGTATAGGAAAAAAAGGAGAAGTATATCAGTATAGCGGTGGATGGGGACATATTTTAGGAGATGAGGGGAGCGGATATTGGATTGCATTACAAGCTTTAAAGAAAATGGCAATTCAGTTCGATCAAGGAATCAGTCTTTGTCCATTGAGTTTGAATATTCAAAGGCAGTTTCAACTTTTGACACCGTCTCATATAAAAAGCTTAGTATATACTTCTTCTAAAGATAAAATTGCAGCAATCGCCCCATTAGTTATTCAGGAAGCGAGAGATGGCAATAATGATGCGCATGAAATTATGATGCAAGCTGGAAAGGAATTAGCAAGGATTACAGTAAATGTTTATAACAAGTTGAACTTTAAGCACTCAACGCCAATTGCAGTAAGTGGCAGTATATTGCGTTTAGTTCCTGAAATATTTGCTGTATTTAAGAAATGCTGTGAAGAAAGTATGAAAGAAATTACATTCGTATCACAAGCAGAAATGGCAGTGAAAGGAACATACCATTTAATGAGGGATATATATTTTTAAAATTAGCGCATGAGAATTTTTGTATGATTTGTAAAAATATGATGTTAAAATGTATAAAGGGATGTATGTTAAAAACGTACAATATACGTAGTAATTGAATATTGTATATGTATTCCCATGTAGAAAGTGAATGATTACATGATTAATAGTATGCAGTTTTTATATTTGGTGGCTTCTTATTTAATTGGAAACATATTGACCGCTTATATAGTAACAAAATTGAGACATAACGTTGATATTAGGGATGAAGGAAGCGGAAATCCTGGCGCAAGAAATATGGGGCGCGTATATGGAAAAGGGTATTTCATCGCTACATTTTTAGGGGATGCGATTAAAGGGGCAATCGTTGTTACTGTTGCAAAATATCTGTTTGAAGACCCTACATTCGTAATGTTAACATTATTGGCCGTTATTATTGGACATATTTACCCAATTTTATTTAAAGGTAAGGGCGGTAAAGGTATTTCAACATTTATTGGAGGATTAATTGCATTTGATTATTTGATAGCGCTTACCCTCATAGGCATTTTTATTGTATTTTATTTAATATTCAAAGGGTTTACGAAGCCAGGACTAATTACGATTGCTTGTTTACCAATTTGTATGATTCTTTATTCTTATTCTGTTGTTACGACTATTTTAAGTGGAATGATTATTGTACTTATTCTATATGTAAATCGAGAATAAAATGAATGTTTAATAAGTGGGGATAATCTCCACTTATCATTTTTTATTAAATAGATAAAGGAGATAAGGCATGGGGTTAATTTATAAAGTTGCTGATCAAGATTGGGAATTTGAAAGTATACATAAATTAAATTATAAAACTTTTGTAGAAGAGATTCCGCAACATGAAGAAACGAAAGACCGGTTTCGTATAGATCGGTTTCATGAAGAAAATACATATTTAATTTGTTTAGATGAGGATAGATTAGTAGGTATGGTCGCGGTGCGGGGAAAACGACCATTCTCGTTAGATTATAAAATTTCAAATTTAGATGTTTATTTGCAAGAGCATGGAGAAAAAGTGTATGAAATTCGTTTACTTTCAGTAGAACGTGAATATAGGAATGGAAGAGCGTTGTTAGGATTAATCCGTTTTCTACATCGTTATTTGCTTCTAAATGGATATGAATTAGCACTCATTTCTGCAACAACACGTGAACTAGCTTTATATGAGCAAATGGGATTCAAAGTTTTCCATACGTTAGTTGGTACAGAAGAAGCGGCCTTTCAGCCAATGTATGTTACCCCTGCTATGTTTGAAGAGTCGAGTGTTGGGGGGATTATGACGAAAGAATATACGTTTTTACCTGGTCCAGTAGATATTGAAGAGAACGTTCGAAAGGCATTTTCTACGCGACCTATTTCCCATCGCACTAAGTCATTTCAAGTGATGATGGACAATGTGAAAAAACGGTTACTTCACATGACAAAAGCAAAACATGTACAGCTTATGTTAGGAACAGGGACGTTAGCAAATGATGCGATTGCTTTACAGTTACGTTCTTTAAAAGGGAAAGGACTAGTATTAACAAATGGGGAATTTGGTAATAGATTAGTTGGACATGCAAAACGAGCACGGTTACATTTTGATACGTATAAAAAGGAAATGGGAGATCCATTTATTTATACCGAATTAGAAGAAATTATGACAACTGGAAATTATGAATGGATTTGGCTTGTTCATCATGAAACATCTACTGGAATGTTAAACGATTTAAACGAGCTAAATACTCTTTGTAACGAGAATCAAATGAAACTGTGTGTAGATTGCATAAGCTCAATTGGAGCAATACCATTAGACTTGAAGGATGTGTATTTTGCAAGTGGTGTTAGCGGTAAAGCGATTAAATCATATACAGGAATTTCTTTCGTTTTTCATAACCACATTGTAAAAATAAACGAGGCTGTGCCGGCCTATATGGACATTGGCATGTATGAAGAAAATGAAAGTATTCCATACTCACAATCATGGAATTTAATTTATGCATTGCAAGAAGCGTTAAAGAGATTTGAAGATGAAAAGGCATTTGTAAAAATTAAAGAGACATATGATTATGTTGAAGAAGTTATTACTGATATGGGTTTAAAGCTTGTTTCACCTAAAGAACATGCCGCGCCAATTATACTTACTATTGTATTGAGCGAAGATTATTCTTCTAAAGTAGTAGGCGATACATTAGCATTACAAGGATACATCGTTCATTATGAGTCATCTTATTTACAAAAGAATAATTGGATCCAAATTGCATGTTTAAATCATTATAAAGAACGCGATATGAAGAGGATGTTAAATTGTTTGCAAATGTGTTTATTTCAGAGTGGGGTACATATATAAAGACTTTTTCTTTTCGTATAAAGGAGCTACGACTTACGAAAACTTAGGAATAGAACATTGGAAGAGGTGTCAGTATGATAACTAGAAAACTACCATTACATATAGACGATATTAAAAAAGCTCACAAAATTCTAGATAGAAATGCTCGTAAAACGCCATTAGTAAAATCTTTTTACTTAACTAGTAAAACGGGTGGAGAAATTCATTTGAAATTAGAAAATATGCAATTAACGGGTTCTTTTAAATTTCGTGGCGCATTTAATAAAATGTCGCGGCTCACGGATCAAGAAAAAGAAAGAGGTGTAATTGCATGTTCAGCAGGTAATCATGCACAAGGAGTTGCATTATCTGCTCATTTACTCGGTATTAAGAGTAAAATTGTTATGCCAATTTCTGCACCTCAGGCAAAAGTTGAAGCAACAAAAGGATATGGATCTGAAGTGATTTTACATGGTGAAACCTTTGATGATGCAAAGGTAAAATGTGAAGAAATTATAAGGGAAACAGGTGAAACATACTTACATCCATATGATGATGTAGAGGTAATGGCTGGTCAAGGTACAATTGGATTAGACATTCTTGATGATATGTGGGATGTAGATACTGTCATTGTACCAATAGGTGGAGGCGGAATTATTTCTGGTATTTCTGTAGCATTGAAATCTTTTAATCCATCCATTAATATAATTGGTGTCCAAGCAGATAATGTTCATGGAATGAAGGCATCTTACGATAAAGGAGCAATCGTAGAACACTATGAGGCGCCTACTATTGCAGATGGTTGCGCAGTTAAAATACCAGGTGAATTAACATTTGAAATTGTAAAAGAATTAGTAGATGATATTGTAACTGTATCAGAAAAAGAGCTGGAAGTAGCGATGAAAGATTTATTACAACGTGGGAAAGCTGTTGTAGAAGGTGCAGGTGCATTAGCAACTGCTGCACTTCTTGCAGGAAAAGTTGATAGTTATATAAAAGGGAAAAAAGTAGTGGCTGTTATATCTGGTGGGAACGTGGACTTACAGCGCATATCAAGTGTATGTGAGCACTTTTTTGTCGCTAATGAAGTGAAATAGTTTTATGAAAGAAGAGCTAAGAGAAATGATCTTAGCTCTTACTTTTTGTCTACCGTTTACTGTAAGTAGAAATAAACTTGCAAAATTTGCTGTTTAAAAATTATTTTATTTAAGCGCCTATTTTTACACATATCTTTAATGTTATAATAATTATTTCAATATTGTCGAAACGTAAGCAGAAATTTAATATAATAGTTTTAATGTGCTAATGAGCGGTGAGGAGGGCAGGGCATGAATAAAGAAGAACAGGTCATGAACGGTTTCAGGGAATTATATAATAAGCTGGTTTGGCTTAATAAAGATAAGATGGAAGAGGGTCTTAAAGGTTTTAAGTCTTCTGAAGTCCACTGCATTGAATATATTGAAAACAATGCAGATTCTAACGTGACACAACTCGCAGAGGCTTTTTATGTGACTCGCGGTGCTATAAGTAGAATGACTAAGAAGCTCATACAAAAAGGCCTTGTTGAAAGCTACCAAAAGTCAGAAAATAAGAAAGAAATTTATTTTAGGCTTACCGAACAAGGGAAAGAAATTTATAAAATCCATGAAAATCTGCACAAAGAGTTTCAAGAGCGAGATAAAGCTGTATTTGAACAAGTAACTGAAGAAGAATTCAACAGTATAATTAGCTTTGTGGAAAAGTATAGTAGACATTTGGATGCAGAAATAAAGAAACAAGGTATACATATTAAATCGTAATATATTTTAATAATAAAGTGAAACTTTAATCAGTGGGGGGTCTTCATCTCCACTGATTATCAGCCCTCACCAATCGGGCTTTTACGGGCAGCCTTACTCTAATGAGAATAGGCTGCTTTTTTATTATTTTATTTTTGTTGACTAATCAACAAAAAAGAGTTATTATTTTGTTGACAAAGCAACATTTTTTAGGAGAGAAGTTAAATGTCTATATTTAGATCACAAAATGAAAGGAAAACTGAAAAAAACATAGATAAACATGCTTTACTATTCGGACTTATTTCTGTATTTCTTTGTGGTATAGGTTTCAGTATCATCATGCCTGTAGTCCCATTCTTAGTACAGCCATATACAAGTAATCCGGAAGAACAAGCATTGGTTGTTACACTACTAACTTCCGTATATGCGGCCTGCATGTTTTTAGCTGCACCAGTACTCGGAGCTTTAAGCGATAAGTATGGCCGTCGTCCACTACTTTTAATATGCTTATTTGGTTCTGCAATTGGGTACTTAGTTTTTGGAATAGGAGGAGCTTTATGGGTACTATTTGCTGGACGCATAATAGAAGGAATAACAGGCGGGAGCATAAGTACTATCTTCGCATATTTTGCAGACATCATTCCAAAAGAACAGAGAACGAAATATTTTGGATGGGTGAGTGCAGTTGTAGGTGCGGGAACTATCATTGGCCCAACCATTGGGGGGATACTTGCCAAGTTTGGTGATACTGTACCTATATATTTTGGTGCAATCATAACGTTAATAAATGTTGTATATGGGATCAAATATATGCCTGAGAGCCTTGAAAAAAATAATAGGTTGAAAGAGATTACTTTTGTAAGGTTAAATCCTTTTGTACAGCTAGCAAACATACTTTCCATGAAAAATTTAAAGTGGTTACTTGTCTCAGCGTTTTTACTTTGGATACCTAACGGATCTTTACAAGCAATTTTCACGCAATTTACAATGGATACTTTCAGTTGGAAACCTGCATTAATCGGACTTATGTTTTCAATTTTGGGCTTTCAAGACATTGTTTCACAAAGTTTTATCATGCCAAAGCTTTTGATCAAGCTTAGTGATAAACAAATAGCAATTCTTGGGATGGTTTCGGAGATTATAGGATACAGTTTTATTGCGGCATCAGCTTTGTTTTCACTCTATCCACTACTTATCGCTGGGATGCTGATGTATGGTTTTGGGGATTCAATTTTCGGACCTTCATTCAACGGGATGCTTTCAAAGTCTGTCAGTTCTAGTGAACAAGGAAGGATTCAAGGTGGAAGCCAATCTATTCAAGCTTTAGCAAGAATGATTGGTCCTATTCTTGGAGGACAAATCTATGTATCACTTGGTCATGCCGCACCTGCTTTTATGGGTATGATTCTTATAGTAGCGGCAATAGCAGTTTTATATAAGGGAACGCATGAAACTGTATAACAGATAGATATAAGAATAAATAAAAGGGAGTCAGAACTTAGGAACAAGTGCTGATTCCCTATTTGTTTACGGTTTGAGGACTAAGAGAAATTCTTTTACTGTTTAGGAATTTATTCTGCAATGCTCTCATGGTAAATGACTAGATAGTTTCATTATGCTTGTGCTGAAGTAAATAATGACTCCATCTTTATTTTGCTCTTTTCTCGAATTTCAGCATCTGCGTGTCTCATCACGTATTTATGCGCTACAGCGATTGCTAAAACATCATCTAATAAGCCGATCCCAATAATAGCAGCTATATCTGGAATGAAATCGATTGCTAATACGTAATAAGATAAAGCGGCTAATATTATGAATTTCGCTTTAGTAGGTAATTCTTTCTTTTTCATTGTGTAGAATAAAATAATACTTTCATATACGCTGGATTTACCGAGGTTTACAGAGCTTTTTTTGAACTTTTTCCAAAGTGTCTGTTTCTCCATATAAACACTCCTTTTACAAAAACATAGATTTTTTAAAAGGATGGACAAAGAAGTGAGAGATTAATCAATTTTATTGTTTTTCTTAATTATATATTTCCATAAAAATAGGGGAATACCTGTTCAAAATAATATAATGTGGATTATACAATGATTCACATTGTTCCGTTACATAGTATATATATTGTAAGATGTATGTGGATCATTTAGTTATTATTATGCATTTTATAAGCGGTATGGGGGAAGAAAAATGAAAATAATAGAACTACCAATTGAATTCGAATTTAACGGGCAAAAACAATGTATTTATCCAAGTTTAATTATATTACATAATGAATTAACGTTAGTCGATACAGGATATCCAAGTTTTTTACCTTTAATTGAAAATGCAATATTAAAACATGGATATGAGATGAAAAACTTAAAGAATATAATTATTACCCATTATGATGACGATCATATAGGGGCTGTATATGATTTTAAAGTGAAATACCCAAATATTAATGTTATTGCTAGTGAAATTGAATCTAACTATATTAGTGGTGATATAAAATCAGAGAGGTTAGTTCAAGCTGAAGAAATGTTAGAACGTATGCCAAATGAAGAAAAAGAATTTGGTAAATGGTTTATACAACAGTTAAAAAATATAAAACATATTTCCGTCGATGAAAAAGTGCATGATGGTCAAATGATTTTGAATAATGAATGTCAAATAGTAGCGACGCCAGGACATACTTCGGGGCATATTTCATTATATTTTCCGAATTTAGACTGTGTAATTACGGGAGATGCGGCTGTTCAAGAGAATCGTGAGTTAGTAATAGCTAATCCGAATTTTTGTTTGGATATAGAAAAAGCGAAACAGTCTTTAAATAGGATTAAAAGTTTTAAAAGTTTTAAAGCAGCACAGTATTATTGCTATCATGGAGGAAAGCTTACTGTATAAATTAATGAAAACCGGTCTTTCCTAAATCGAAAAGATCGGTTTTTTAGTTCATATATTTTGCGATTTCAACCAAATCAGTAACATTATATTTCGGTAAAATTGAAATATATATGTAAAGAAGAATATATATAATTTGAGCAAGGGTATAGGGGGGAGAAAATGGGTTCGTTATTTGATGTAATAGCAGATATCATTTTATTTTATCCTCGAAATGACATGAAATTGAAACACCATATCGCAAAATTAAGTGAATTAGAGTGGTTTCGAAATCTAAATGAAGATCCGAAGTATACAAGTTTAATTTGGAGTAATAGAAAAATTAAAAAGTATATTTTGTCTTCTACTAACATGGAAGCATTAATAAAATCTGAGAAAAAGCAAAAAGAATTTGTTCATCTAGTACAGGATGAATATAAAAAAAGAAGATAAGAATTTTTTTATTTTTCATATTTGGCGAAACAAATGGTACAATGAAAGCTAATGTGAAAAATAAGGAAAAGAAGTGGTCTATTTGAAAAACTTTTTAGAATTAGGAATTAGTGAAACTTTTAATCATACATTACGTGAAAATGGAATTACAGAAGCAACACCAATTCAAGAGAAGGCAATTCCAGTTATTCTGTCAGGTAAAGATATTATTGGGCAGGCGAAAACAGGAACGGGTAAAACGTTAGCATTCGTGTTACCGATTTTAGAAAAAATCGATCCAGAATCTAGTGATGTTCAGGCCTTAATTGTTGCACCAACAAGGGAACTAGCTCTGCAAATTACAACTGAAATTAAAAAAATGCTTGTTCAAAGAGAAGATATTAATGTACTAGCGATTTATGGTGGGCAAGATGTAGCACAACAATTGAGAAAATTAAAAGGTAATACACATATTGTTGTTGCAACACCAGGACGATTATTAGATCATATACGACGTGAAACAATTGATTTAAGTAATCTTTCAACGATTGTACTAGATGAAGCGGATCAAATGCTTTATTTTGGTTTCTTATATGATATTGAAGATATTTTAGATGAGACACCAGGTAGTAAACAAACGATGTTATTCTCAGCAACGATGCCAAAAGATATTAAAAAATTGGCGAAGCGTTATATGGATGAACCGCAAATGATTGAAGTACAAAGTGAAGAAGTAACGGTTGATACAATTGAGCAGCGTGTCATTGAGACGACAGACCGTGCAAAGCCAGATGCACTTCGTTTTGTTATGGATCGTGATCAGCCATTTTTAGCTGTTATTTTCTGTCGTACAAAGGTTAGAGCAAGTAAGCTTTATGATAATTTAAAAGGACTAGGTTATAATTGTGCTGAACTTCATGGTGATATACCTCAAGCGAAACGTGAAAGAGTTATGAAGAGTTTCCGCGAAGCTAAAATTCAGTACTTAATCGCAACGGATGTAGCAGCTCGTGGACTTGATGTAGATGGTGTAACGCACGTATTTAACTATGATATCCCTGAAGATGTAGAAAGTTACATTCATCGCATTGGCCGAACAGGACGTGCAGGTGGATCAGGTCTTGCAATTACGTTCGTTGCAGCGAAAGATGAAAAACATTTAGAAGAAATTGAAAAAACGCTTGGTGCACCAATACAAAGAGAAATAATCGAACAACCGAAGATAAAACGTGTAGATGAAAATGGAAAACCGGTACCAAAGCCGGCTCCGAAGAAATCAGGTCAAAATCGTCAAAGAGATAGCCGCGAAGGTTCAAGAAGTGAATCAAGACGTGATTCGAGAAATAGCTCGAGAAGTGATTCAAGAAATAGTTCGAGAAATGAAAATAACCGATCATTTAATAAGCCAAGTAATAAAAAAGGTAGTACAAAGCAAGGTCAGCAAAGACGTGGTCGTTAAATAGTTATAATTGTAAAAGAGTCCCGAAATATTGTGGCTCTTTTTTTGTTTGTATACAACAAGGATGATGGCAAGAAAAAATTTCATTCACCGTATTTGAAATTTATAAAGGGAATTTTATAGTTCAAAACCAGTAGAGAAAGGGTATTACTGTCATTCAGCAGAACACTTTGGTTAAAAGAAAAGGTATTGAAGCGAGCGAGTATTTTCATTATACATTCCGCAATTATCGAAATAGAACAAGAGAAGTTTATGAAGGATTAAACTCGTATTGGTGTACGATCGTTGGAAACTGGAAAACTAATTTGTTAGTTTTTATCGATGAGGAACTCGAGAAGCACCACTGCCATCCTTATGGGGAAATTGCTTACGACGACGATGAAGGTAATGTAGTGATAATATGCGAAATAAGAAAAAAGGACTAGCAGTCGTACCTGCCGTCCTTTAATAGGAGAAAAAGTAATCTTGTTTAGAACTACGCATAAACAGAAAATTTGCTTGTAATTAGTTTTACCCTAAATATACGTGTCTATACAAAAAAGGGATAAGTAAAAAATACTTATCCCCGGAAGGGAAATCCCAAGTACCAAAATGGCTCGTATTGGTCTGCAGGTTCAAAAGTAGTATATGTAAAACGAAAAATCTCATACAAAAAGCAGACAACGATTTTGGTTGTCTGCCAGTGAGTTCAATGAGTTAGCTAATTGTGATAATTTGCATCCCCATTGCGAGAAGAGTGAAGCTGCTAGTTCAAACAGCTTGTTGGTATTATTTTCGATTTCTTAAAAAATATACATCAAAAGAAAGAGGTATTAGCCATGGACACGGCAGCTTGAAAGTAGTATGTATTTTTATTTGAAAAATATTCAAGGGGTGAAGAAACATGGAATGTTTAATAAAGGTGTTTGTTTTATTAATCAGTTAATTAATAAAACAAAATAGTTATTTGGGAGAAAGGGAAAATGAATATGAGATGAATTGAAGCTGTTGAAAAATTACTTGAAGTGATGAAAGAATGCTTTTGGAACGGAACATCTTTAAAGGGTGAAGCTAATGATTTTAATATTGTATCTTGGCTGATTGAAGAAGCGACGCGTAAAACAAAATAAAAATTTCATTTTGTAGCAAAGGGGAATAGATATGTGTACTTATTGGGGAAAAGTAGATAAAGAGTTCTTTAAGAGGCAAGAACCGGAACAAAATAAAAGAGCAGCTAGCAAAAGCTAACTGCTCAATACAAGGAGATACAGAGAAGACTACTTTAAATGAATGTTGGCATACAGCCCACATTCAGTATTGACCGAATATTTATTTTAAATTCAATTTATTTAAAGTAAACATCCCAACAGATAAAATGGTTGCGCCTGCTACAGAACCTAGCCAGTCTCTCCAGCCTAATGTATTTAAAGATACATATGTTAAATCCGTAATTAAGAAGATAGCAAACATTAATACACCAAATGCTAAGTATCCCCAAAATGTTTGCAAATATTTAATCATCTTCTTTCGGAACTTGCTCATATAAATCACCCTTATTAATAATTTATATTTTTATAAATAAATTATTATATATAAAAATATAAAAGTACGAAATATGCAATATTACATATTGGAACTCAACAAAATACTCCATTGATAAGTACATAGATCGAACGGAGGCATCGTTCTTTTCCTAAAATGAAAGGTGACGATAAGAAACATGAGATACGTTTTAAACAAATTGAGCGGACGTTAAAAAATAAAAATTTATAAAGGAAATAGAAAGTATGGTGTTGTATATGTACGATAATAGGAAACTTTTTGCAAACTAAACATATAATTTTAATAGACCGACAGTCGGTCTGGTAGGAAGGAGAACTTGAATGCGAATTGTAAAGGAGTATGAGGAGCGTAGAAAGGAAATTTTAGAAACAGCTGAGCGTTTGTTTCTTACGAAAGGTTATACGAAAACAACCGTGAATGATATTTTAAAAGAAATTGGTATAGCAAAGGGGACGTTTTATCATTATTTTAAGTCGAAGGAGGAAGTAATGGATGAAATCATTATGAGGATTATTAAAGAGGGTGTCACTAAGGCGAAAAGGATTGTCTCCAATCCCGATATCCACGTTTTAGATAAGTTATTTAAAATTTTAATGGAACAATCACCAAAATCAGGAGATGTCAAAGAAAAAATGATTGAACAATTCCATCAACCAAATAATGCAGAAATGCATCAGAAAAGTTTAGTGCAATCCATTATACATTTATCTCCTGTATTAACGGAAGTTTTAGAGCAAGGAATAGAAGAAGGCATATTTTATACTCCATACCCACAAGAAACAATTGAATTATTACTCTCTTCAGCACAAGTCATATTTGATGATGGTTTATTTCAGTGGAAACCGGAAGAAATGATGAGAAGAGCTAAGGCTTATATTAAAATGATGGAAGTATCTGTTGGAGCGAAAGAAGGGTCCTTTGATTATATGATCGAGGTTTTAATGAAACAGAAATAGCTTTTTTCTGTTTGGGTGTTATAGACCGGCAGTCGGTCTAGACTAAATGAAGGATGTGATGAGGATGCCAGCAAGTATTCAATCTTCCTTGAAAGATTTTCACTTAATGGTAAGTGGTCAAATTATTACTATTTTAGGTTCAACACTATTACGTTTTGCACTGTCTTTATATGTGCTAGATATAACAGGACGTGCCGATATATTTGCAGGGTTATATGCCATAACGAGTATCCCGTTTTTGTTAGCTCCTCTTGGCGGAGCGATAGCAGATCGTTTCAACCGCCGTAATGTAATGGTCATTTTGGATTTTATAAACGCTGCTATTGTATTAAGCTTTATAGTTTTGTTATTAACTGAATCGGTATCTATTTTATTGATTGGAACAATTATGTTTTTACTAGCAGTCGTTAGTGCAATGTACGCACCAGTTGTTATGGCAAGTATTCCGCAATTAGTTCCAGAGAAAAAGTTAGAACAAGCAAACGGTATCATAAATGGTGTGCAAGCATTATCTAATATAGTTGCACCTGTACTAGGAGGAATATTATATGGCATAATTGGTTTGAAAATGCTCGTCATAATAAGTTGTCTTGCTTTCTTTTTATCTGCAATTTTAGAAATGTTTATTACAATACCTTTTATAAAAAGAGCGCAAGAAAGCCATATCATACCGACAATTATAAAAGATATGAAAGAAGGTTTTCTTTATGTTTTAAAGCAACCTTTTATTTTGAAGGCTATGTTACTTGCAGCTTTACTAAACTTAATTTTGACACCGTTATTTGTTGTTGGAGGACCTATTATATTACGAGTAACTATGCAGAGTAGCGATACGATGTATGGAATTGGAATGGGATTAATTGATTTTGCAACCATATTAGGGGCATTGTCAATCGGTTTCTTTGCTAAAAAGTTACAGATGAAAACATTATATAATTGGATGCTTATCATAGCTTTATTAGTTATACCAGTGGCACTATCAGTTACACCGTTTACTCTTAATTTAGGATACTATCCACCATTTATCCTCTTTATACTTTCTTCTCTTCTAATCGCAATGATTATGACAATTGTATCCATCTATGTGATTACTGTAGTCCAAAAGAAAACACCAAATGAAAATCTAGGAAAAGTAATGGCAATTATAACAGCGGTATCTCAATGTATGGCACCAATTGGGCAAGTCGTATATGGTTTTATGTTTGAAGGATTCAGTACGAAAATTTATTTACCTATATTAGCTATAAGTTTCATAATGATAATAATAGCGGTGGTGACGAAGAAAATATTAAGAAATGAAGGGAACTAGCTTCATATGCTTAGAGTATTAGCGAAACCCAATCCTAATCAATTCTTTGTCTAATATCCAGTAATAAAAACTGACTGCATCAACGTCAACTAATGATTGGAATACTTTATCAAGATTTGTACTTACTACAGGGATTTCATAGTTATCCCATATTATAAAAATCTGTTCGTCAAAATCTAGTTGGTTTGCTCTAATAAGGGAAATTAGTTGTTCTTTGTTCGAAGCTATGAATTGGTTATCTATCTGTTCCCAATCTATTCTTCCCGAGACAGTTATAGGAAATGAATTCATTAAAATAATAGCAATCTGCTGGCTTTTTTCTTGGGAGAAAATGAGAGTTTCGTTTCCTAGGGATTCAAGGCATTCACTAAACAAAGGGTTTGTGTCATTGTTGTTTTTGGTTTTCAGTGCTCTTAACTTTTGTCGCAATTTCCATTGTCTTGACGATCTATCATCCATTTTTAACATTCCTTATACAATTATTTAATAATGAGTATAGCATATAAGGGAAGTCTTTATGAAAAGGAACTTTTTAAATATAAATTAAATAAAAGCGTTATTTGAAAAAAAGCCTTTTAAGGAAAGATAAGAGGCCATCAAAAAATATAACAACATGAAAATTTTATATTATGTATATACAATTTAAAGAGTTAGTGGAAATAATAAAATGTATAAAATTCTTATAAAAAAGCCCTAGGATTAGGGGATCTAGGGCTTCCTCTGTTGGTATATCTCACACGACATTATAAAAAGAAAAGAACTTAATGAAGGTAACACATGAATGTTTCGTAAATGTATCAAAAAAGTGAACAAAAGCGTTATTTTATTAGAAAAGTATGATTGTATGAAATAACATGTTTTGCGGCAGGCGATTTAGATGAGCGAAATGGATCGGAAATAACAGATTGGGATGTATATAGAGGATGGAGTCTACAAGGTGGTCTTGCATACTCGGAAGAAAAGTTAAGAGAGATATTTAAAGAATTTGAGGTAATTGAGATTAGAAGGATGAAACAAATGAAACAACCGAAAGAAATGTTTGGAGAATCATTTCTTTGGACAGCATTATTTAAGAAGAAATAATAAAGTAGATAATTGACAAACTCATCGTTTTTATAGACAATACACTTATAGGAATGTACGTTCGGTTTTTTGCCGACTTATGTTTTACATAAATATATAACAAGGGGCTGTCTCCATATGAGTAACACAAATCAAAAAATTACTACGTTTTTAATGTTTGAAGGCAAAGCTGAGGAAGCAATGAATTTTTATACGTCGCTATTTGATCAATCGGAAATTGTAAGTATTTCTCGCTACGATGAAAATGGACCTGGTAAAGAGGGAACTGTAATTCATGCAACTTTTACGCTAAATGGCCAAGAGTTTATGTGTATTGATAGTTATGTAAATCATAATTTTACATTCACTCCAGCTATGTCTCTTTATGTAACTTGTGAGACAGAAGAAGAAATTGAAACGGTCTTTCATAAACTAGCGCAGGATGGAGCAATTCTCATGCCTTTAGGTTCTTATCCGTTTAGTAAAAAGTTGGGCTGGTTAAATGATAAGTATGGTGTATCTTGGCAGTTAACTCTTGCTGAATAAAAAAGAAAAAGCATAGCTTATTTGTTTAATGGATTTAGTTAAAAGCTTGAAAAATGAAATAACATAAAAAAGCGTTCCAACTGTCAACAGATTTAGAATGCTTTTTTTGTGTCTTTTTAGAATTTTTAGTAATTATTAGTGTTTATCTGTTAATATAAATATAGACAACTATGTATGAACTATCAGGCCGGTTAATAGAAAAAGGAAAGCATAAATAGTTAATAAGTTTACACTTAAAATCCAACTAGATCGTTAGGAGGACTAATCGCAATGGATATTACACAACAAAACAGTAATGCATGGGATAAGAAGGTTGAAGAAGGTTCTAGATACACGCAGCCTGTAAGTAGCGAGGTTATTGAGAAAAGCAAATCAGGTGAATGGGAGATTACAGTCACTACGGAAAAATCAGTTCCTAGAAAGTGGTTTCCAAAGTCATTAGATGGATTAAAGATACTTTGCTTAGCATCAGGTGGCGGACAACAAGCACCTGTTCTAGCTGCTGCTGGAGCAGATGTAACAGTTACTGATATATCTAAGAAGCAATTGGAACAAGATGAAAAGGTAGCAAAACGGGATGGTTTGACTTTGAAAACAGTACAAGGAGATATGTCAGACCTTGGTGATTTTGAGGATGAATATTTTGATATTGTTATAAATCCTGTTTCTAATTTGTTTGTAAAAGATGTTCATCTTGTATGGAATGAAGTTTCTAGGGTTTTAAAGAATAAAGGTATTCTTATTGCTGGATTTACAAATCCGTTACTATGGATTTTTGATGATAACCAAGAGCAAAAAGGTATTCTTGATGTTAAACATTCAATTCCTTCATCAACATTGGATTATTTACCAGAGGATGAAGTTCAAGATTACATCGATTCAAATCAAACAATAGAATATGCGCATACTTTAGAAGACCAAATCCAAGGCCAAATTGAAGCTGGTTTTGCTATAACAGGTTTTTATGAGGATGATTTTGGTGGGACAAGGATATTAGATAAGCATATTAAAACATTTATTGCGACAAAAGCTATAAAGTTAAAGATGGATTAAGAATTTTTGCTTGTCATACGGGGCGTCAGTCGAAGAATGCTCTTAAAATAGAAAAGGAGGGTGCTTTCCATCCTTTTCCTTATGTATTTTGAGTGTCGAAACTATTCTCAAAACAAGTTTTACACTACCAATTGTATAATTAGGTTATGCTTTTATATTAAGAATTTTGCTGACCAAATCTTTTCCCGAGTTTAGCTAACAATTCAGGTTGATCGCTTTGGCTCATTATAACTTCAATAAAGATAAGTTGATTCTTATTAAAAGTTATATTTGTTAAGACTTCTGCTAATTCTGCTTCATTTTCTACTTTAAATGTTAGACTTTTTTCTTCTGACCCAAATACCATTGATAGTTTATTGTAATCCCACATTTGTATATCATTATAAGGTTGGTTTTGGCCGTGAATGGCACGTTCAACGGTGTATCCGTTGTTATTGATTAAAAATATAATCGGTTTTAAATTTTGACGTAGTATAGTTGATAACTCTTGGGCAGTTACTTGGAAAGAACCATCACCAATAATTAAAATGTTGCGCCGTGATAAATTGGCGAGCTGTGTACCAAGTAGAGCGGGCAGTGTATATCCGATAGATCCCCATAACGGTTGTCCTACATATGCAGTGTTATTAGGTAGAGGGATAGCAGCACTACCAAAGAAAGGTGTTCCTTGTTCTACAATTAAGATGTCGTTTTCTTGTAAGAAATGGTACATTTGCTGCCAAAAACGTTTTTGTGTGATCATTCGTGCTTTTGGATTGAACTCTTCAGTAAAAGGTGATGGTGCTGAAATAAATGGCTTAATTTCAAGAGTATCTTTATTACGATGCGCAATTGAATCACTTAAATGTTGTAAAACATCCTGCATTACAACTGGACCGTATTTTTTATCTATAATTTTCACAGTGTAGGGATGGATTTCTATAACTTGTTCTTTTGTAAAACCTTGTGTGAAGCCGCCTGTAATAGTATCAGTTAACTTCACACCAATACTAATAATACAATCAGATTCATCAATTCTTTTTCGCAAGTACGGAGAACTTACATCACCAGTATAAATCCCTATAAATTGAGGGTGTTTTTCTGGGAATATTCCTTTTCCCATACTTAACGTCGCGATGGGAAACCCAGTTTTTTCTACAAATTGATGTAAATTTTCTTTAGCGTGAAATCGATCTACTTCAAAATCAGCTAAAATTACAGGTTTTTTGGCGTTATTTATTATTGAAGTAGCATGTAGTAGCATTTTATCCAACGCTTCTTTATTACTTAAAATCGGTTTATATAAAATTGGTTCTGTAGGTTTATTAATTGGTTTATTATATACATCAATCGGCAAATTAATATGAACCGGGCGTTTTTCATTCCAACATGCACGTAAAACACGGTCAATTTCCTCAGCAGCATGCTCAGGTTTTACATTTGTTTGTGCCACAGTGATTTCTCGATACATATTGGAAAAGTGATCGAACTTTCCATCTCCTAACGTATGATGGACGATTGCTCCATTTTCCATTACTTTTGTTGGTGGCGTACCAGTGATTTTTATAACTGGCACGTTTTCCGCATATGAGCCAGCAATACCGTTAATAGCGCTTAATTCTCCAACTCCGAAAGTAGTAATAAGAGCAGCGATTCCTTTTATGCGAGCGTACCCATCTGCTGCATATGCAGCATTTAATTCGTTACAATTGCCAATCCACTTTAAATTTTCATGTGCTACCACATCATCTAAAAAGGCAAGATTATAATCACCAGGAACCCCAAATATATGTTCAATTCCTAATTCATGTAGTCTATCCAATAAATATGTACTTACAGTATATTGTTTTTTCAAATGAATCATCTCCTAATTATGCAATGAATGTTTCAATAGACTAAATAAGTTCTAATGCGTTGATTAAAATATTCATTACTAGATTGTGGTATAATTTACATACAGGGGGAAAGTAGATGACACAACATAAAGAAGAACAGATGAATGAGGCATTAGCATTATTTTATTTTGCATATAAAACATTTACTGAAAAGCCAGATGAAATTATAAAAGAATATGGCATTCAACGAGTACATCATCGAATTTTATTTTTTATCGCACGTTTTCCAGGGATAAGTGTAAATGAGTTATTATCACTATTAGAAATAAGTAAACAAGCTCTCCACGGACCGCTACGTCAACTTGTGGAAAAGGGCTTAATTGAGAGTAATGAAGCTATGCATGATCGACGTGTGAAACAGTTGTCTTTAACAGAAAAAGGTACAGATTTAGAGAAAAAACTGAGTGATGTACAAAGACAACAAATGGGTGCTATTTTTTCAAAATTTGGTGAATCATGTGAGGACAATTGGCACCAAGTTATGAATGAAATGGCAAATAGCCGATCAGGTTTTGATGCTTGGATAACGAAACGTGAACTACCAGTCGATCAAAAATAATGAAAAAACTTCTGTTTTTATCGTTTGAAAAAGAACAAATTTTATCCATACATTTGGCAACTATGATTTGGTCATAGAGTGAATGGATAAAAAGATACATTACTAGATACTTTATACGTGTACGCAATGGAACAATAAAATTCACATTTCCGAAAGGGGAATTATAATGATAAAACTTGTACTTATTCGTCACGGACAAAGTTTATGGAATCTTGAAAATCGCTTTACTGGATGGACAGATGTTGATCTATCAGAGAATGGATTAAGTGAAGCGAGAGAAGCAGGAGCAATATTAAAGGAAAACGGATATACTTTTGATGTGGCTTATACATCAGTATTAAAACGCGCAATTCGGACGTTATGGATTGTACTTCATGAGATGGATCTTACTTGGGTTCCAATACATAAATCTTGGAAGCTAAATGAAAGACATTATGGTGCATTGCAAGGGCTGAATAAAGATGAAACTGCACAAAAATATGGTGAGGAGCAAGTTCATATTTGGAGAAGAAGTGTTGATGTAAGACCACCGGCTCTCACTGAAGACGATCCTCGATATGAAGCGACCGATCCAAGATATAAAACACTCAAAAAAGGTGAATTTCCATTAACTGAATGTTTAGAGGATACGGAGAAGAGAGTACTTGCTTATTGGCATTCAGAAATTGCGCCGACATTAAAAAGTGGTAATAAAGTAATTATTTCATCACACGGTAACACAATTCGCTCGCTAGTAAAATATTTAGACAACCTTTCAAGTGATGGTGTAGTTTCATTAAATATTCCCACTAGCATTCCGCTTGTTTATGAATTAGACGAAAACTTACGTCCGATTCGTCATTATTATTTAAGTATGGATGGAGAAGTACCTGAAGGGGAAATTCCGAAACATATTTCTTTTTAATACGAAAATTTGAAATGAATGCTTGTCTACATATACAATATAGACTCATGGTAAAGTGAAATTTTAATCAGTGGGGGTCTTATTTCCCACAAATAACAGGATAAAAGACGTGGTACTTTCTAATATATATGCGATGTAGCTAATTTTAGAAGCTTGTCCACGTCTTTTGTCATAAAGAGAGCAGCTTGCGCATGTAATGATATCGTGAGTAGTTTTTGAATGGAGGGTGATGTGATTAATGATCTCTAACATTCGAATTGGCTTATTTGTTTTAGCGATTGTCTTTGTAGTCCTTGTTTTCTTTTATTGGAAAAATGAGGAGTTGTACGAGGAGAAAAAGCAACGTATTAGAAAGACTTGGTATGGTTTGTTTATCATATCTGTCACCGTGTATTTCATGATAAAAGGAATTGATTTAACCCTCTGGAAAAATCTTTTAATGTTTACTGCAATGGTTATTTTTGTTGATATTGCGTTCATTTTAACGCCTAATATTTCAGAAATATGGGGTGCGAAATTTAGCGATATTGGCAAGACAGTTCAATCAATAAAACGATCATTAATTGCATCTAAAGCGAGAGGGGAAATATACACGACAATTATTCAAAATGTTAATCCAGCAGTATTCGGTACGATGGAATGGCATACGGAAGAGGAATATACAAAGAGCTTAAATGCATTTTTAGATTCATATGGGGAAAAGATTGGCGCGAAAATTGTTGTTTTTGAAGCCGCGAAGGAATTAAATACAAACTTTCGTGGTATTCGCTCGCAATTTAGTATTATCGTTCCGTTAGAACATATCGAGCAATTGAATGAGCAGAAAGCGGTGCAAGTAGAAAATGTCGGGATTATACCAGCAAAAATAGTAAGTGACGTTTTCATTGTTATTGATGGAAAGAAAAATAACCTGCAAGATCGGGATTTTGAAAATGTATATAATTTAACAATACATCATAGTTATTTTAGTAAATAAGGACAGAATCTTTTTCTGTCCTTTTCTTCTATACATAAATTAAAAACAAAATCCGACAAAGTTGAATAAAATTGGACAATCATTCCTACACTAGCATGTAGAGGTGATTGTAGTGGTAAAAGATTATGACAATGATTTTTTTAAAGAAGGTAACGAAGATACAACAGATTTCTCTTTAATAAAAGGGGATACGTTGCAGCAAGTAGAAGAATTAGAAGAAGAATTAAAAAGAAAATCATAAGTGTACACTCTTTCTACATTTGCTATATAATATAAATAAAAGGTTGTATCTTTTTGAAAAGGGGGAGAAGAGATGGCTGAAGTCAATGTGCAAAAGTCTTCGTTTTTTAAAGAAAAAAAAGAAGAATCAAATACAGATTTCTCTCTTGTGAAAGGTGCATTAACGGAGAATATAAATCGGTTAGAGAAACTGATGAATAATAGTAGTTCAAAATATATACAGGTGAAAAGAACAAAAGAAAATGCATAGAGCATTTTCTTTTTTTTTTATTTAATAGTAAACTTTTCTCTTATTTTTTCAGGCAAATCTGCTTTCTGAATCTCTTCATAGGACTTTACTTCAATTGATGATATTTCATTTTTATTATTATCATCTTGATCTACATAAAGGCGTAAAAACGCGTCTGCATTTAATTTATGATTGTTTTCTTTTTTTGTACTTCTAAATGTAATTTGTTTTTTGACGCCATCTTCATCATATGCGGGCAGCGTATAGTTTCGTAAGTTTCTACCATCTACCTTTTCGATAGTTCCTTCGCCTTTTATCTGCATGTAATATACATCTTTACCAATTCTATTTAGTGACGCTCTCTCACAGCCAATAGTAAAACTAGAAAATAATAAACATAGTGTAATAATTGCTAAAAACTTTTTCATTTTCTTTATCTCCTTTAATGTGTTTCTTTAAAAAGTATACGGCTATTATTAAATGAGAAAAATCGATATAGATTACAATGCCCTTACAATGTTGTAAGAGTGTTTTACATAAAATGAACAATAAAAGTTAAAAGAAAGGTAAAATAATGAATCATGGTATAATGATAAAAGACTTACATACTATTTTTTCATTTTGAAAGGAGCTTGAAAAATGTATTCTACTTTAGAACAATTAACAAAGCACCCTGTATTTTATCATTTTGCAGAAATTTCAAAGATTCCTAGAGGATCAGGTAATGAAAAGGAAATTAGTGATTATTTAGTGGGCTTTGCAAAAGAGCGTAACTTAGAATTCATTCAAGATGAAGCATTAAATGTCATTATTAAAAAAGAAGCAACAGCTGGTTATGAAAATGTACCAGCTATTATTATTCAAGGTCATATGGATATGGTTTGCGAAAAAAATCAAGCAACAGTACATGATTTTGAAAAAGATCCAATTGAATTAAGAATCATTGGGGATATGTTATATGCAAATCAAACAACTTTAGGTGCTGATAATGGTATTGCAGTTGCGTATGCATTAGCTTTATTAGATTCAAAAGAAATTACGCATCCAGCACTTGAAGTCGTTATCACTACTGAAGAAGAAACGACAATGGGCGGGGCTTTTGCTATTGATCCAAATCATTTTGAAGGAAAGATATTTATAAATATTGATTCTGAAGAAGATCATAAATTACTTGTAAGTAGTGCAGGTGGTGCGAAAGCTGTTGAAACAATTCCCGTAATTTGGGATGAAACGCCAGCGAATATGGATGCATACCGTCTATATGTTGGTGGTCTAAAAGGCGGACATTCTGGTATGGAAATTGATAAACAACGCGGTAATGCGAACAAAGTATTAGGACGAGTATTACGTGATTTATCGGCACATACGGAGTTTAACATAAGTGAAGTTCACGGCGGATTAAAAACGAATGCAATTCCGCGTGAAAGTGTAGCTACACTTTTAATTCGTACAGAAGATGTAGGACAAGTAGAAGAAAAACTAGAATCATGGACACGTGTATTACAAGAAGAAATGCGTGCTGTTGATCCAGATGTTCATGTTACACTGACAAAATTGGATGAAAAAGTTGAAAAAGTATTTGCTAAAGAGACACAAAAGCAGCTTATTTCATCATTATTCTTAATTCCAAATGGCATTCAAAGTATGAGCATGGATATTAAAGGTCTTGTAGAAAGCTCAACAAATTTAGGCGTTATTGAAACGTTGCAAGATGAAATTAAATTACGTAACGAAGTGCGAAGTTCTGTAAGTAGTTTAAAACAACATGTTGCAGAAGAAATCAAATATATTGCTGAATTAGTTGGTGCTACATTTGAAATAGAGTCAGAGTATCCAGAATGGCCATACAATCCAAACTCACAAATTCGTAATTTATTTGAAAAAGTGCATCAAGAAAAATACAATAAAGAAATTGAAATCTTCGCTGTGCATGCGGGGATTGAGTGTAGCGCATTCGTTCAAAAAATGCCTGAATTAGATGCAATTTCATTCGGACCAGACATTTTTAACGTCCACACTCCAGATGAACATATCAGTATCTCTTCTGTAGTGAATAACTGGGGATTCTTCATTGATGTAATGAAGGGTACAAAAGAATTAGCTAAGTAATAACGACGAAATAAAAAGGAGCCTATAAAAATTTATAGGCTCCTTTTTTGTATTGGAATTTATCCCGCTATTTGCAGAGCAGCCCGATTGGTTTAACTAACAATCAGTGGGGGATGAATAAAACCACTACTGATCAAAGTTTCACTTTATGAGAAGTCATTTTTCGTTAGTATGTAATATTAAGCTTGAACAATTAATAAGGATGAATTGTTGATGTTTTTTAGTACTGATGAAGGGGTGGAGAAATGAAGGGAAGAAAGCATTTTATTGTTTGTATGTTTTTATTGTTCTTCACATTTAGTTTTATTGGTGTTCAGAAAATAATAGCAGAGGAAGTTGAATTTACAGGAACAACAGCTCCATTGAATGTAAATGTTAGAGAGGCAAAAAGTTTGAATGCAAATATTGTAGATGTGATTCCCGGAAATACAACAGTATCTTTTAAAGGATGGGAGTATGGTGAAGCGGTTAAAGATTACTGGACAGGAAATTTAGATAATCGTTGGTTTTATTATTTTAAAGATGGAAAAAAAGTATATGTAACGTCAGCGTATATTAATGGAAATCCTCCAAATACATCAATAGATCGTAAATTATCTGTACCTAACATATTACAAGAAAGATCAAATTGGTGTTGGGCAGGCACTTCGGTTTCAGTTTTAAATTATTTTGGGAAAACTCCTTCACAAGATCAGTACGTTAGGTATGTTAAGGGTGGATCATATAATAATCCTGCAACTTCACGTGAAATACAATATGGATTATCAGGATATGGTGTTAGCTCAGCTATAAGTTCTGGAGCAAAATCATATGATTGGTTCAAAAGACAAATTAATAGTAATCAGCCGATGATTGCACTCATTATGTGGCAAAATGGAGCTAACATCGGACACTTTCTAGTACTTGATGGATTTTATAAAGGGACAAATGGAACAGATTATATAACGTACATGGACCCTTGGTATGGTGATCATTATAATCATAATTTCAGTACGTTCCATAACAATAATAATTTTTGGTGGAGTGAAACTGTTTATAATATCCATGCAAACTAATAATATTAAAAGCGGGGGTTCATAAATGGGAAAACTACTTAAGCTTGTGATACCGTGCATGTGCTTAATGACCGTTATTATTTTCGCTAGTAAAATTAGTTATGCATCAAAAAATAAAAGTGAATCAGTACAATCGATCGCATTAAAAGATTATCAATATAGTAAGGGAAGTTCTTCTGAAAATTTAAGTTTTGAAAAAATAACAACATCTCCATTTTCGTTACCAATCTATGCAACAATTCCAGCACAGCAAATTTTAAATAGCTCTGAATTTAAGAATTTACTATTACCAACAAATGAAAAGCTGTGGTTTATTATGAAGGGTGAGCAGCCAGAAGGACTAATTGTTGCGAATGATATTGAACCGATTCGAACGGGCGGAGAAAATAGAAGTAAAGATTTATATGGATTATATACAGCAATAAAGAATAATACAAATGAAACAAAAGATATTAGTTATTTCGAATTTGAAGGGCAAGGAATATTGGTAGTAAATCAAAATAATGATCAAGAAATATACCTTAGTAAAGGTGCCGCTGCCATATTAAAACTTCCTACTGGTCAAAAAGTATTGAGCAGTGAAGTATTACAGAAAATGAAAGAGAGAATTGTAACTGGTTTTGAATAGTGGTAATGTCTGATTCTTTTTTGTGTTTATACAGGGTTGAATAGGGAACAGGATCAATGGTAGCATTAGGGCATCTTTACTGTTTGAAACCTAATAGTGTATATAAAAAGGTTAGAGAAGTTAATTCTCTAACCTTTTTATATTAATGTATGAAATTTAAAAAGTGATGGAGTAAACCAAATAATAAAAATTTGTCTGCTCTTCTATTTTTATTTGCAATTTAAACTCGTTATATTCCGCTATCTATTGTACAACCTTTTTACATAGCTGAATTTTTTTATTTGAAAATAAGGGTGCATCTATAAAACCATAATGATAAACTAAAATACCTAATTCCACTCTAGAATTAATATGCCATTTTTCTTTAATATGATTAATTATCGTTGAAATTCTTCGAGGGGTAACATATATTTTTTTGGAAATTTCTGCATCTGTATATCCTTTTGCTACATAAATAGCTACTTCTAACTCTCTTTCGGTCAACATTCTTTTCATAAAATACGCTCCTTCGAAATTATTTATATAAAAATCAAAAGAAACTATTAAAAGAAATAAAGGTGAAAAATCATATTTATTTTAATCAGGCTATTTGCGGATAGTAAGACTCCCACCTCAAAATTTAGATGTGGCAAAGAAGTCGAACTCCCTGTAAAAGCCTGCCTGGAGTGGACTAATAATCAGTGGGGGGATAAAACTCCCATTAATTATTAGTGAACCATATTTTAATAATTTCTCGTATTGTAATACAAGTTTGTAAAAGAAACTATAAATCCATATAATTAGTAATTGTAACTATATTAATTTTACATTACATTAAAAGTTGGGAAATATTCTTATACTCATAAAGTGTTACATTTGAGGGAGGAAAGATGGAATTCTACAATCTTGGTATTATTATTAAAGAACTTAGAAAGAAAAAAAACATGTCACAATCTGAATTATGTCATGGAATATGTTCACAAAGTCAAATTAGTAAGATAGAAAAAGGTATTATTTATCCATCTAGCATATTGTTGTATCAATTATCTGAAAGACTTGGTATTGATCCAAATTATATATTCGCACTAACCAAAAATAAAAAAATAAAATATATTGAAAATGTAAAATGTGTAATGAGAGATTGTGTGAAACAAAAACAATATAATGAGCTTTACGAAATAGTAAAAAAAGAGAAAGATGAGAATAATTTTCAATCAAAAGAAGATAAACAATTTCTATTATGGCATGAAGCGATTGCTATATATTATGTAAATGGAGCAACAAGTAATGCCTTTGACATTTTAAATAGAGCACTAAAACAAACCTTAAGTAGTAGTAACTTTTTATCAGAAAAAGAAATAAGCATAATGAATTCAATTGCTATAATACATGCAGAAAATGAAGAGTATGAGAAAAGTATAAATATATTAAAACAAAGTTTAATTAATTTTAATAAGATAGAATTTCCTAGAGAAAAAGAAATCAAATTAAGACTCATTCATACGTTAACAAAATGTTTACACCTTGCAAATCAATTTGAAGAAGCAATAAAGTATAGTGAAATAGGTATAAAATTAGCGATAAATATGAATACTTTATACTTATTAGGTGAATTATTTTTTGAAAAAGGTGCAATTTTATTGAAAGTTCAGCACTCTAATGAAGTTGGTTTAACAGACATAAAAAAAGCATTATTTATATTTGAACTAACTGAAAGAAAACAATATATAAAAATGATCAAGGAAAAATATATTAAAAATCAAGAATAAACAAGAAAGAATTCTAACATAAACTATTCCTAATTGTTATTTTTTTCTAAAAAAAGTACTGTAATACGAACTATTCCTAATTGTTGTTTATTGCTAAAATAAATACCGTAATATTAGATAAATATAAAGGGTGGCATTTTATGAAATCAAGAGGAATTACTCGTAAAGCAGATAGCATGGGGCGTATTGTTATTCCAATGGAAATAAGACGGAGTTTAGGAATTGTAGAAAAAGATTCTCTTGAAATGTTTATAGAAGAGGACCAGATTATTTTACGAAAATATCAATCTCCAAGAGCTTGTGCACTTACAGGGGATATTTCAGACAGCAATATTTCGTTAGCGAATGGGAAGATTATTGTAAGTCCAAACGGGATGGAACTGTTAATAAAGAAGTTACAGCAATATCTTTTAAAATAAAGTGAAACTTTAATCAGGGGGAGTTTTGTTCATCCCCACTGATTATCAGCCCTCACCAATCTTGCTTTTATGGGCAGCCCGAACCCCCACCTAACTTCTTTGCTTCCGCTGTATTTTAAGGTAGGGGTCTTACTGCCCGGCAAATAGCGGGGTAAAAGGTAAGTAAGAACTTTAAAATAGAATATACTTGAAAAAAATTCCTCTATCAATTTAGGGGTTTTTTTATTGTTATCAATAAAATTGAGGGGCCGTAGTTTGTTCAATGGAATACGAATTACTTCATAAATAGTCTGACTATTTTTTATAAAAAAACTATTCATTTACATTTTTTGGTTTCGTGTTATATTTTTAATGTTAACATATTTGTATTGAAAATTCTGATTTTAAAATTAGGAAAACTTTAGAAAATGAAAGAGATTTTTAAATTAAATTTACCAATTCAATAGAGGTTCGTCGGGGAAATGTACCTAAGAAGAAATCTCTTATAATCCACGTTTTTTATTTGTAAATCGGTAGTTCTAATAGCTCTGACGAAAAGCGAAGGAGCAAAAAAGAAATGGATAGTTTGTTTAATAGAAGATAGGGTATAAAAAATAAAACAACGGAGGTTTTATAATGAATAAAGGAATACTGCAGATTACAGAAATTGAAGAAATTAGCATTCCTAATGTATTGAAGGATAAAATGAAGAATCTGATAGAAAATGAATTGAAAACTCATAATCCTTATACTTGTGATCAAGAAATAGCAGCATATTTTTCAAAAGAGTGGCTTAATTGTTTGATTGACTATTCAAAGAAAAATCCGAATTCAGATATGAAAAACCTACTACATATAATAAAAATAGCGAATTGTGGCGGAAACGTACCACCTACTCTTATTAAAAATACTCCATGTGATCCTATGGAAACACTATTACCTGGGGAAAATCGCAGAGGTTTTAATTATGGCGAAGACGAACACGATAGAATGAAAAAATATTTTTATGCAGAATGGGTCACATGGCTTTTTGCCACACTTTTTAATTATGATGCTTTAATTCACCCATCCGAACATGCAGGGAAAAATAGATTTCATCTTATTTCACCTTTAAACAACGATGAAGTTTTGCGGAATGTCGGTGCAAGCACCGGTGGCGGGAACTTTTATCAACATAACGATGCCACAGTGTATACAGATATGAAAGACCAATCAGATATTGAAGCAAGATTGAAAACATTCAATACGAATTTAGAAATTGTATCAAATAGACTTAATAAATCCGTGGAACGAATAGTGTCTGAAATTACTTGTGGAAAATTTACTAGAGTTGATGCTCTTTTATTAAAAGGAGTGTTAAATTTAAAAACTCAAACTCATATTGGAACGCCAAAATTACTGCAAAAGCATCTTGAAGAAAATAACTTCAGTAAAGATGACATATTGGCGGTAAGTAAAATGCCTATTGCTCATATCGCAGGAATGGCTGATGGTGAAATATCGGGATTTGTAGGAGAAATAAACCAAATTATATTTTTAGATGATAATGGTGATATTATTGCAACTTGTTTGAATGGAGCGGAAAATAGATTAATTTATGTGGGAGAAAGTGAAGAAGAAAAATTGAAATTTGACATGTTTTTAGAACTCTTACGAACAACGCCTACTTATAAGGTTCCACTTACATCTGAAGATTTATTACTTATACCAAATTCATACTATGGTAAACAAACAAATGTAACTCATGGTAGGGAAAGGTTATCTGAGGAAGAATATAAAATCCCGATTGGAAACAATAAATATGGAAGAAGAATTGTTTGCAGACAATACGTTTCCAGTCGATTACGTGATCAAAAAGAAAGTTACTTTACAGATTTAATTAACTAGTTTAAAGAGAGGAGGGACGATGGGGAGGTTTGGGTTATAATAGCTCAAGCCTCCCCATATTCTTTGTATGGATTTTACTATTGAATTACTTATACTACTATTTTTAGTAGCTGTATTAGCAGGATGGATAGATACGATTGCTGGGGGCGGTGGTATGATAACTATCCCGATAATGTTATTAGTAGGTATGTCTCCTTCTGTAGCGATAGCGACTAATAAACTACAAGGGAGTAGCGGAACTCTCATGGCAACAGTGTTTTTTATTAAGAAGAAAGAAATTAATCTTAAAGAAATGCGTTTGTCCATCTTAATGACCTTTTTGGGATCAGTTTTGGGTGGATGGCTTGTTTTACAGATACGAGCAGAATATTTAATCATGATATTACCTTTTTTACTTATTATTATTGGTCTTTATTTTCTATTATCTCCAAATATAGCAAACGAAGATCGACCGAGAAAAATAAGTATGTTGTTGTTTGCGTTAACAGTGGCTCCATTCCTTGGATTTTATGATGGTTTCTTCGGCCCAGGAACAGGTAGTTTAATTGCTTTAGCATTCATTCTTTTATGTGGATATAGTGCTACGAGAGCAACTGCAAATGCTAAAATCTTGAATTTTACAAGTAATTTCGCTGCTTTGTTATATTTTATTATTTTTGGCCAAATCGATTGGACAATTGGGTTGATTATGATGCTTGGTCAAATTATAGGATCGTATATTGGAGCGAAGATGGTGCTTACAAAAGGGACGTCATTAATACGACCAATAGTGGTTATTGTTTGCTTTGTCATGGCAATTAAAATTTTTTTACAAAATATAAACTGAATGTAATCAATATATTATTTGGATCAAAGTTAGAGTGTTTTCATGTTCTTATTGCAGTATTACGCTGTTTAAGATGTGTTCAAAATTACACAATTTGACTAGTGTAATGTATTGCGTTATGCTTTTTTTAGTATAAAAGAAAGGCTTGAAGATAATGATTCGTCGTTTGAGAAAGCTAAAAAATGTAGCTGTCGTAGTAAGCTTCTAAGTAAATAGCAAAATATATAATACTTAGAAGCGAGGAATAAAGTTATGAAGTATCCATTATTTAATCATTGGTCAGAAACAAAGTATATAAAAGATATAGTAACAAATCCACTCATTGAAGTGGGAGAGTACTCCTATTATTCAGGCTATTATAGTCATCAAAATTTTGAAGATGGCTGTGTAAGGTATTTGTGGGGGGATGCTAAGTCTCATGCACTTTTCAATCCAATTGAACAGATGGGATGGCATCTTGATAAACTCATTATTGGGAATTATGTTTGCATTGCAAGTGGAGTAGTCATTTTAATGGGTGGTAACCATAATCATCACTCAGAATGGATTACAGTATATCCATTCGCTGAGCAAATTGAACAATCATATGAACCTAAGGGTGATACAGTCATAAAAAGTGATGCTTGGATTGGAATGAATGCTATAATAATGCCTGGCGTTACTATTGGTGAAGGGGCAATTGTTGCTGCAGGATCTGTCGTAAGTAAAGATGTTCCGCCGTATACAATAGTTGGTGGAAATCCTGCTAAGGAAATAAAGAAACGATTCACTGATATAGAGATAAATATGTTAATGGAAATGCGTTGGTTTGATTGGGATAGGAAATTGATTGAGAAGGCAATTCCGCTGTTATCTAGTCCATCCATCGAACCATTATTTGCTTTTTATAAAAATGAAGTGAAAAATAAATAAATCAGTTAGAAAAACTACATCCAGTATAGGGTGTAGTTTTTTTATTACAAAAAACTAATAGTTTAGACTAAATAAAATTCATCTCTAATATAGGTCTAGCAAATAGCTGAATTGAATAATTAAAATCCTTGATAGCTAATAAAGCATTAACGGGCAGTAAGACTCCCACTGATTAAAGTTTCACTTTATTTTTTGTAAATATGGAACAAATGTAGCATCTAGATTGTCTATTAATTGTAATCCTAAAAAATATGAAAGTGCGAATCATTTTGAAAAATATAAGGGGATTAAAAATAGGGATATGTGTGGGAGTACAAAGTATCAGGGCACCTAAAAGTGTCGGATGAGATGGTCTATATGAAAGCGATCCTAACGTCTAATATGTATATATAATTTGAGAACACTGTCTATTTTTTTGAGATTATGTTAGAATAACGCTTTTTTTTGAGTACAAAGGTATTGGAGGTAACAGAAGTGAAAGGTATGTTTTGCAAGAGATTTATTGCAATAGTAACAGTGCTTACACTATTTTTTAGCATGTTCGTTACATTTGGAAGAGCAGCAGCGGAAACAGTTTCTGCTATAGACGTTGAAGCGGGATCAGCAATTTTAATAGAAGCAAATTCCGGAAAAATTTTATATGAAAAAAATGCAGATGAATCATTGGCAATTGCTAGTATGACAAAAATGATGAGCGAATACTTAGTTCATGAAGCGGTGGATAAAGGAAAACTTAAATGGGATCAAAAAGTTAAAATCTCTGAATATGCACATAAGATTTCGCAAGATCGTTCATTATCAAACGTTCCATTAGAAAATGGTGGCTCTTATACGGTAAAAGAGTTATATGAGGCAATGGCAATTTACTCTGCAAATGGTGCAACAATTGCTTTAGTTGAACAGATTGCTGGTAAAGAAGTCAATTTTGTAAAAATGATGAACGATAAGTCGAAAGAGTTTGGAATGAAAGATTATAAATTTGTAAACTCTACAGGCTTAACAAATCAAGATTTAAAAGGATATCACCCAGAAGGGACAACTCTAGACGAGAAAAATAAAATGTCTGCAAGGGATTGTGCAATTTTAGCGCAACGTCTTATTCAAGATTTCCCAAAAATATTAAATACAGCAAAAATTCCTAAAAAAACATTCCAAGAGGGTGGTAAATATCCAATTGATATGGCGAACTTTAACTGGATGTTAAAAGGTTTAATTAAGCAATATGAAGGTGTAGATGGTTTGAAAACAGGAACGACTCCAGAAGCAGGAGATTGTTTCACTGGTACAGTAGAAAGAAATGGTATGCGCCTAATTTCTGTAGTGATAAAAGCAAAATCTCATACGGCACGTTTTGATGAAACAAAGAAATTATACGATTATGGATTTGCGAATTTTGAAGTGAAGAATTTCTATGGAAAAGATTCAGTAATAAAAGGATATGAAACAGTTCGAGTGGCAAATGCAAAAGACAAAGATGTAGTAGTTCAAACGAAGCAAGCTGTTTCACTTCCAATGTCGAAGGGCAATAAAGACATTTATAAAAAAGAATTTAAAGTATTGAATAAAGAACAAGAAGCGCCTATTAAAAAAGGTGTAACAATTAGTAAAATGATTATCTCGCCTAAAGATAATACAGATCCTGGGTTCTTATCAGGTAAATCATTACAAATAGACCTTGTAACAAAATCTGATGTGGAACAAGCAAAGTGGTTTACACGTTTTATGCGTAAAACAGGATCTTTTTTTAGTGGTATGTGGGATAGTGCGATTGATATAATAAAAAGCTAATTTTATAGGATACAACTAAATGTTTCACTTTATAAAAATTTAATAAAATCTTTTCTTTGTATTAAATGTTTTGTTTTAAATTATGTATATAAAGAAATGGAGGTAAAATTAACTTTGTACTGCTTATATTAGAAATTTAAAGAAACAATATGTACAATTCTACACTACATTCTTATAGTGGCCTTTATGAACAGCAAGATTTATATTTTACAAGGAGAACATTTTATGAGTAAGAGAATAAAAGAATTAGATTCGATACGAGGGTTAGCGGCACTTACTGTGGTATTTGGACATTTTTGTTTAATGCTACCATCGTTGCCTAATTCTATTAAATTTTCCCCGCTTAGGTTTTTATGGGCGGGTGGGGAAGCTGTTATCGTTTTTTATGTACTAAGTGGTTTTGTGTTATCTATGGTACTTTATCATTCAAAAACAAATTATTGGGGATATTTAATTAAGAGATTTGTAAGAATCTATATTCCTTATTATTTTTGGATAATCGTTACCTTTGTTTTATTTATTTTATTTTCGTCGTATGAAGTGGTAGGATTACGGGATTGGTTCTATGATAGGTGGCAAGGGTCTATAACAAAATTAGATATTCTAAACCACTTTGTGCTTCTTAATAACTTTTTTACGGAAAATTATAATCCAGTTATTTGGTCATTGGCTCAAGAAATGCGTATATCTATTGTGTTTCCTTTGTTATTCCTTCTTTTTTATAAACTGAATTGGAAGAAAACGATACTATTTGCTTTGAGCTTTTCATTAATTAGTGTTGTTCTTAATATGTTGCATATTGGGAAAGCTGAAGGATTTTATAATGGTTATGCTGATATACTGCATTTTACATCTATGTTTATGGTTGGAATGTTACTTTTTAAGTATCAGGAAAAACTTATCTACTCATATAGGAATATGAAAAAATTTAAAAAAGGATTTCTTATTGCATTAGGGGTTATCCTATATTTATATTCCATTTTAATTTATGGTTTTTCCCGTAATGATACAACTTTCTTATTAAAAGATTGGGGTGTCGTAATGGGGGTTAGTATATTTATTATAATGGCTATAAGTAACCTAAAAGTAAAAGCATTTCTAAATAAGAGTGTATTTGTATATTTAGGAGAAATTTCATACAGTATCTATTTGTGTCATTTTCCAATCATGATGGTACTATTTAAACTATTGTATACAAAGATACCTATCTTTTTCCTTCTTACTTTGTGCATTGCAATGACACTACTTTTTTCTATAGTTTCATATCATTTAATCGAAAAGAAATGTATCAACTGGGCAAAACAAAGAACAATAAATTTTTTGAAAAAAGTATAATTCCTAGATAGATTTTATTTCTTTAGTAAATATATGAATATGACCGATTCCTAAGTATACTTAGGAATCGGTCAATTTTAGATTCTAAATGTAAATATAGTAAAGTGGAATATAATTGAAATCGAAAACCACTTAGAAATAACAATTACGGTGTGAGCTATTGTATAGTATAGATATGGTTAATAATAAAGGGGGAATACATATGTGGAAGCGATTTGTAGCAATTGGCGATAGTTTTACAGAGGGGATAGGGGATGAAGTTGAGGGAATTGCATTAAAAAGCTGGGTAGATTATTTTGTTCAACTGTGTGAAAATGATATAGAATATGCCAATTTTGCAAAGCATGGGTTAGTAACTAAAGAAATTCAATCGCAGCAATTGGAAAAGGCGCTAACTTTTAATCCAGATTTGGTTAGTCTCATTGCAGGGGCAAACGATGTTTTAAAAGGACGTTGGAATCATGATGCATATAAGAACGATATGGAATTTATGATAGATACATTAAGTAAAGCAGGGGCTGATATTATTATAGCAAACCTTCCAGATTTTACAGTTAGGCTTCCTTTTGCTTCTGAAAAAAAACAAGTAATAAAAGAACAATTATTAGAGGCAAATGAAGTTATACATTCACTGAGCAGAGAGTATAAGCTTCATCATGTTGATTTTTGGAATCATCATTTAGTTAATGACAATACGCTTTGGTCTAAGGATTTAATTCATCCAAACTCAAAAGGATATGTAAAAGTTGCTGAATTAATTTTTAGTAGTTTGCCTGTACAGAAGACAAAATAATAGTTTGCAATGTAACGAATATGATATTAAGTGTATGAAGCTATGTTTTTTAGTAAATGGAAAGAACTAAACATTTAGCAAACAAAGCGTTTCTACGATATATTTCTACAGTAGTGCACAAATACAGAATCACAAAGAAAGATCACTTATGGAAATAGGTGGTCTTTAAATGTTTTTATAACTAAATTAGTATATACTGTATTACTAACAGTTTCGTACTACATAAAAATTAAGTTCTCTTATAGAAAAACTGATTTTATATTATCTTAAAATATAATAAAACGTTCAAAACATATTTTGGGTATGTATCCTAATTGTGAATGATGTGTAATTTTTTTGAAGTATAAATATCCAATAAATAAAATAGGTAGTAGGTGCAGACGTATTAATACTATATTATTCAATTCTTGTTATGAGTACATTAGTGATTGGTAATATTATATTTTTATTATCAACTTTAGTTATTGGAATTAATTTGCATAGAAAATATGTAGGATAAGAAAAAAATATACTTTATTGTATATTTTTTTGTTTAGTAGGATTTACGGTCTCTTTAAACTATTATGTTAATAAAATTAAAAAACTTAATTCTTGATACCCTTATGGTTAAAGCTATCAATAAAATGAAAATATAAATAAATAATAGTTTGTTATGATTTGTGGATTTGGTTTTTTATCCGAATTTTCTGATTCAAATATTTCAACTTTATGAATATAGTAGGTGAAATATTTGTGTGATAGTATTTGAGATAGAAAAAAGCCAACTTTAAAAAGGATGTGAATTGAATGTGTAAACGACTGTAAAGGGTTATATTAAGGCAACGTTTAGCTGTTATTAGTGTAAGGTAAAGATATATTTTGTAACAGTTGATATAAAAATGAAGAAATAGGTACGCTTTCGTTTGTCTGACTATTTTAAATATATGAAAAATAAGACCAGTTTGAGTTTTGACGAAGTTAAATTCTAGGTGAGATGTCAATAGTGATTAATTAGGTTTAATAAAGAGGTACCTTATACGCAAAAGCGTTTATATTAGTAACCTAAGGAGCTTGCTTTTATGAAAACTACTGATTCAAAAGGCCTATTAGGAAATAGGGTTTATTTACAAGTTTTCTCTGCCTATTCATTGCTTATGCTTGGTGTTTTTATTGATATGTTAGCGATTATGACTATAGTTGGGTTTGAATGGGAAGTAGATCCTACTATGATTGGATTGATTCCTGTTGCATATGCACTTCCTGGAATTATTTTTGGCTCATGGGCAGGTGTTATTGCAGATCGTTTTAGAAAAATTCCAATTATGATGTTCTGTAATCTAATGGTTGGTCTAATAACAATTGCTCTTTTATTTGTACAAGATATCCACTGGCTCTTAGTGGCATTAATGATTCGTTCTATTTTTATTGTTTTCTATTATCCTGCACAGCAAACACTAACAAGACAGATTGTATCCCCGGACTTGCTTACTAAAGCAGTAAGTATCAACGGAATAGTAGAGCAGGGTACAAAGATAGTAGGCCCCCTTATAGGGGGCATGTTGCTGAGCTGGTTTCAACCAGAGTTCTGCCTCATTATAAGAGCTATAAGTTGTTTATTAGCTACCTTAGTTCTGATACCCACAATAAAATTTAAAGAAACTATATCGAAAGAATTTGTTGAAAAGCAAAAACAAAGTACTTGGACCGCTTGGGTACAAGGGTGGGGTTATGTGTTATCTAATCGGATAATATTATCAACCATGATTTTCGTTACAATAGCCATGGCAGTATTACAATTAGTAGACTCACAATTCCCAACTTTATTTAAGAGCTTATTCCCACATGATAAAAGTAAAATGGGATATATCATTTCTATTATTGGTCTTGGCGGAATACTTGGTGCATTACTAACTCAGAAATTAAAACAATTTCAATATGGATGGGTAGTATGTGGAGGTATGGTTTTAATGGGAATTGGTTTTGGGGGGATTGGTTTGATAACGCCCGGTACGGTCTTCGTTTTAGCTTATTTAATTAGTTTTATCGCTGGTATCGGAAGTGGGCTGATGCTTGTATCTAATCAAGTCATTTTACAAATAGAATCCGATCAAGATCAAGTAGGAAGAGTATTTGGTATACAAAGCAGTTTAACAAACGCAGTTCTAATTATTTCTCCTGCTATGAGTGGTCCATTAGTGCATTTGTTTGGAGTAACTCAACTCTATGTTTATGGAGGGATTGGGCTTGTTATTATTGGAGTAATTGGAGTTTCACTGCAGAAATATTTATGGGCTAAACATAAACACGAACCTATAAGAGCAAATAATTTTTGAAGGGAAGATTTTTATGACCAATGAGGAATGTTATCCATTAAGCCATCCGCAGCGAAGAATATGGTATACAGAAGTTATTCATTCTGATAAAGGAATATGTAATTTAAGATTTTTATTTAAACTTCATCGGAAAATGAATTATTCAAAATTAAACCAAGTTGTGAATCGCGTTATCAGTGAAAATGACGGTCTGTGCATTAGGTTAAAAGAAAATGGGCATCAGGAACCGAAACAATATTTTATTAAACATGAAGAACAAGAATTTGAGTTTTTTGATTTCAGTAATGTGGAGAATACAAATTTGCTTGAGGAATGGATTGAGCAGAAAACAAAAGAAACGTTTACATTATTTAATTCGAATTTATACTATTTTGCTTTAATAAAATTAAACGATAATGAATGTGCAGTCTTTGGAAATGTTCATCATATTATTATGGATGGTTTATCAATTCAAATATTTACTGAGCAGATTGCAAAATATTATTATGACATGCATAACGAGAATGAGGAAGGCGAAATTAAAAATTCATATGTTCAATTTCTGACCAATGAACAAACATACTTGAATAGTAGTCGCTTTCAAAAAGATCAAAAATTTTGGTTAGAGGAATTTAAAACACTGCCATCTGTGACTGGATTGAAGCCTTATAATACGTACCAAGTTAGTACAAAAGCATCACGTGAGACGTTTATATTAACGGAGCATTTGAAGAGAAAGATGGAAAATTTTTCTGAAGATTACAAAATTAGTTTGTATACTCTTTTTGTCGCTGCTTTCTCGTTGTCCATGTATCGGTGGACCTCATCGCTTGATATTGGTTTAGGAATGGCTTACGGCAACCGTATGACTAAAATGGAACGAAAATTGATTGGAATGATGGTGAGTACAGTTCCTTTAAGAATGGATATTGATTCAGAAGAAGAAGTACTTTCATTTATTAGTAGAGTGTCCAGAAAACAAAGTAAATCATTAAGACACCAGAAATATCCATTTGATTTGTTATTAAAGCAGATTAATAAAGAGAATAACAGTAATGTGAGACTTTTCGGAACTACGATTGATTATAGGGATCGTGATGAAAGTGGTGACTCACTATGGATTCCAAACCGTGAAGAAGTACAAGATTTTGCAGTTCATATTGAAAATCTAATTGATATAGACTCTTTACATGTACATATTGATTATCGTGAGGAGCTATTTTCTAAGGAAGAGATAGAACGATTCTTTAACGTTATGCTAGTGATACTGGAAAATATTTTTGAAAACCCAAAGCAGAAGGTGGCTGAAATAGAAATCATTTCTGAGGAAGATAAAAGAAAAAGTTTAGTTGAGTTCAACAATCCTAAACTGGATGTCCCACCTCAAGTAACTATTCATGAAATGTTCGAACGGCAAGCGATGATTTATCCAAATGCTATTGCAGTTACGTATGAAAAAGAAAAAATTACTTATAAGGAGCTTAATGGACGTGCAAACCAGTTAGCTCATTATCTGCAGAAAAAAGGAGTAGGACCTGATACTTTAGTTGGACTGTGCGTTGATCGTTCCCACGAGATGATTGTAGGTATTTTAGGGATTTTGAAGGCTGGTGGGGCTTATGTCCCACTTGATACAACATATCCAGAGCAGCGACTTCAATATATTTTAGAAGATGCTAGCATTCAGTTATTCGTAACGCAAGAAAGTTTAAAAGAATTGAACTGGTTACCAGAAAATGTTGAGTCGATTTGCCTGGATCGTGATCAAGATGAGATTGGGAAAGAAAGTAAGACTTTGCCGGTTTCTAGTGTCGGTCCCAAAAATCTGGCATATGTAATCTATACTTCGGGATCAACGGGAAATCCAAAGGGCGTTATGATAGAACATCACAATGTCATTCGGTTATTTAAATCGACGGATTGTTGGTATCAGTTTAATGAAAAAGATACTTGGACGCTTTTTCATTCGTATGCATTTGATTTCTCAGTATGGGAAATTTGGGGAGCGTTATTATATGGTGGAAAATTAGTTGTTGTTCCGTACTGGATTAGTCGATCACCTAAGGATTTTTATCAATTATTGGTGGAGGAAGAAGTCACAGTTCTAAATCAGACACCTTCCGCATTTCGACAATTAATACAAGTGTGTGAACAAGAAGATAAGAATAAAAATTTGCAGCTGCGTTATGTCATATTTGGCGGAGAAGCGTTAGAACCTACTAGCTTGTTACCGTGGTTTCAAAGGTATGGGGAGAAAAACCCACAGTTAATTAATATGTATGGAATTACAGAAACTACAGTTCATGTTACATATTATCCAATTACTTTAGATGATGTGCAGCAGGCTTCAAGAAGTAATATTGGAAAGCGGATTCCCGATTTAGAAGTGTATATACTAGACGCTTATCAACAACCTGTTCCTATAGGTGTTGATGGTGAACTTTATATTGGTGGGGCAGGGCTTGCACGTGGGTATTTAAATAGACCTGAATTAACAGCAGAGCGTTTTATATCTCATCCATTTAGTAGTGATCTGAAAGCAAGATTATACCGGACAGGAGACTTAGCGAGGTATTTGCCAGATGGGAATCTAGATTATCGTGGAAGAATTGATCATCAGGTTAAAATACGTGGTTTCCGAATTGAGATTGGGGAAATTGAGTCTACTTTAAATACATATGCATATGTAAAAGAGGCAGTTGTAATTGTAAGAGAAGATCAGCCGGGCGATAAACGATTAGTAGCATATGTTGTAGGAGATGGAAATGTAGATGCGTGGAGAGAGTATCTTAAAGCGAAACTACCAAGTTATATGGTTCCTTCGGGATTTGTGGCGATGGAAGCTATTCCACTTACAGCTAACGGTAAAGTTGATCGTGAGGCCTTACCTATGCCGGAGGAAAAGCAGATTAATAGTGAATGTGTTGGCCCTCGGAATAGTAACGAACAGATACTAACTACCATTTGGAAGAGAGTATTAGGTGTTAAAAAGGTGGGAATCTATGATAATTTCTTTGAAATTGGTGGCGACTCAATTCTCAGTATTCAAATTATATCTCAAGCAAGTCAAGTGGGGTTAAAACTTACTCCAAAGCAAATGTTTGAATGCCCAACTATCGCTGAGCTGGCACAAGTGGCTATAGAAACGCAGGGAGTACAAGCGGAGCAGGGAATTGTGATAGGTGATGTGCCTCTTACTCCAATTCAGTGCTGGTTCTTCGAGCAAGAACATCCACATACAGAGCATTGGAATCAATCAATGCTTTTAAGAGTAAAAGAAAGATTGGATGTGAAATTACTAGAGGGAGCGATATTAAATTTACTGAAACATCATGATGCTTTACGTTTCCGGTACGAACAGTTACCAAACGGAACGTGGAGGCAGAGAAATGAAGGGACTGATGAGCTGTCAGTACTCCATGTTGTAAAACGGAATCAAGTTAATGAAAAAGAGTGGAATAAAATAATACAAGAAGAGATGAATATTCATCAAGCTAGTTTCAATTTAATTACTGGTCCGTTAATGAAAGTAGTGTACTTTGAAGATAACTTGACTGAAAATGATCGAATATTCTGGGTGATACATCATTTAGTAGTAGATGGAGTGTCATGGAGGATTCTATTGGAAGATTTACAGGTGGTATATAACCAGATGAAACAAGGTCAAGAAATTCGCTTACCTGCGAAAAGTACATCTTTTAAAGAATGGTCTGAACGACTTCAGACATACAGTGATTCGGGTATTTCAAAAGAAGTAAAGGATTATTGGAATGAACAAGTAGAAAAAGAAACGATGAAAATTCCAATGGACTATCCAATACAAGAAACGACAGAAGAATCGATTGATCAAGTGACGAGGACTTTAGGAATAGAAGAAACACAAGCATTGTTATACGAAGTTCTAGTCACTCATAAGACAAGGATTGATGAGGTACTATTAACGGCATTAGGACAAGCTATCGTCGATTGTACAAATCAGCAAACCGTTTCTATTCATCTAGAAGGACACGGAAGAGAAGAGATGATTGAAGGTATTGATTTATCAAGGACAGTGGGCTGGTTCACGAGTATTTATCCCGTTCATCTCAATTTTCAAGGAACTCAGACACCTATTGAAGGGTTAAAGGCAGTCAAAGAACAATTGCGTCGAATCCCAAATCGCGGAGTAGACTATGGTATTTTACGTTACTTGAATAAAGGATTACTTCCGTTTTATCAGCAAAAGCCTTCAATAAGCTTTAACTATTTGGGCCAATTTGATCAGGTGTTTTCAAGGGACTCTTTGTTTATGCAAGAGACAGGATTTACATTTTTAGATCATGCTCCAGATTCCAAACCATCTCATCTAATTGATGTTATCGGAATGTTGAAGGATGAAAAGTTACATTTTATTTGGCTGTATAGTAGGGAACAGTTTTCTAAATTAAAAATTCAAGTGATAGCAGATGGTATGTTGAGGCATCTTCGTCAACTTATAAATAAACCAACAACAGAGTCTGCTTTTACGGTATCAGATTTTGCTGATGCAGAGGATCTTACGGAAGAAAGCTTGAGCAAAGTATTACTTAAATTAACAAAGAAGAGGGTGTAAAAATGGGAGACGTTATTGATATATATGGTTTATCACCTTTGCAAAAAGGAATACTGTTTCATACTTTATACGATCAAGATGATGAATATTCTTTTTCCTATATTGTACAAGTAGGTTTCTTGCTCGGGGGGCAATTGGATGTTGCTACTTTTGAAAAAGCTTGGGAATATGTTATTCAACGACATGAGGTTCTGCGCTCAGTATTTGTTTGGGAGGAAGTAGAAAAACCTCTACAAGCAGTTTACGAACGTCTTCCTTTTACTATTCATCAAGAGGATTGGAGTACCTATTCGCATGAGGAGAAGGAGAAGAAATTACACCAGTTTTTGACTGCAGATCGTAGCAAAGGATTTTTATTGGATGAAGCACCATTGATGAGAGTCACTGCGATTAAAGAAGCAGAAGGGGAAACGAGAATTATTTGGACACATCATCATATTTTACTAGATGGATGGAGTGTGTCATTGGTCTTTAGTGAAGTGATGGAAGTTTATCTCAAGATGATAAAGGGAGAATTGTTGAATCTTCCTAAATCTCTTCCTTATAAAAAATATATCCAATGGATAAATAAACAAGATCAAAGTCAAGCAGAGGAATTTTGGAAAGAAGAATTAAAAGGGTTCTATGCACCTACTCCATTAGCAATGGAAAGAAAGGATCAAGGACAAGAGAAGGGTTATGGGGAGTTTGCTTATCAAGTATCTGAGGAACTTACTGAGAATTTACAAGAGTGGGTACGAAATAGTCGATTAACGTTGAATACGTTAGTACAAGGTGCATGGGCTTATTTGATGAGTAGGTATAGCGGTGACAGTGACGTCGTATTTGGCGTAACTAGCGCTGGACGTCCTACTGATTTAATAGGAGCAGAGAATATGGTGGGGCTATTTATTAACACATTGCCTACCAGAATTCGATTAGCGGATAATACATCAGTAGTAGATTGGCTTCGTAAAATACAAATGAAAGAAATGGAACGAAGACAGTATGAGTATAATTCGTTGATAGATATTCAAGGCTGGAGTGAGGTTCCGCGAAATAGCTCCTTATTTCATACCTTGTATGTGTTTGAAAATTATCCAATTCAAGGTGAGAGAAATGATGATTTAAGATTACTAGATGTTACAAGCACGGAACAAACAAATTATCCTTTAACACTCATTGTAATGCCCGGTAAGAAAATTACTTTAAAGTTGATGTATGATCGAAGCTATTTTAATGAAGAAGCAATAAATCGGATTCAGAATCACTTATTGCAAATATTAATTCAGATGACGAAGAGCCTAGATTCAAAACTATTTGAAATTACTCATTTAACAGAAGAAGAACAGATACAGTTACTAGAGGAATGGAATCATACTCAAGTTAATTATTCGGCTGAAGGCATGATTCATACGATGTTTGAGGAGCAAGTTAAAAAAACACCGGAAGCAATCGCGGCTAGTTACGAAAATGAACAAATTACCTATAAAGAGTTGGAGAAGCGTGCAAATCAGCTAGCTCATTATTTACAAAAGCATGGTGTAGGCCCAGAGTCTCTAGTTGGGGTATATATGGAACGTTCATTACAAATGATGATAGCGTTATTAGGTATTCTAAAATCAGGAGCAGCGTATGTTCCACTTGACCCTACTTATCCAGAGAGTCGACTTCGATATATATTAGAGGATGCTGGAATCGAAGTACTAGTGACGGAAGAGAATTCTAAAAATTTGTTTGTATCTGAAAATATTGAAACGATTTGTATGAATAAAGATTATACTGCAATTGAAAAAGAAGAAACAACCCCATGTATAAGTGGTGTAACAGGAGAAAATTTAGCGTATGTTATGTATACTTCAGGATCTACAGGGAAT
Organism: Bacillus cereus group sp. BfR-BA-01441; assembly: GCF_022663075.1. Taxonomy (NCBI): domain Bacteria; kingdom Bacillati; phylum Bacillota; class Bacilli; order Caryophanales; family Bacillaceae; genus Bacillus; species Bacillus cereus group sp. BfR-BA-01441. The sequence continues at coordinate 31,989 of NZ_JAKUEU010000014.1, read as the reverse complement.
CCAAAGGGAGTAATGATTGAGCATCATTCAGTAATTAATTATCTAGAATGGATGCAACATAAATATCCGCTCTCTGAAAAGGATGTGGTCTTGCAGAAAACGCCATTCTCATTTGATGTCTCTGTTTGGGAATTGTTTTGGGGCATTCACGTTGGTGCAAGTGTATCTTTCCTACCTCCAGGTGGAGAAAAAGATCCTTCTATTATAGCTGAAGTGATTAAACAACATCAGGTTACTATAGTTCAATTTGTACCTTCGATGTTATCTGTTTTCTTAGATCACTTCAATCATATTGAAATGAACATGAATTGTTCGTCCGTACGCCATGTATTTTCTGGTGGAGAAGAACTAAGTTCAGGGTTAGTTAGACGATTTCAACAGAAATGGAATTATAGTGGACAAGTGAAATTAACCAACTTTTATGGACCAACTGAAGCCACTATTTATGTGAATGCATTTGATATTCAGCCTAATCAAGAATTTGTTTCTATTGGGCAGCCAATACAGAATACGCAATTATATGTATTAGACCAAAATCAACGCTTGCAATCAATAGGAACTGAGGGTGAGTTATATATTGGTGGTGCTGGTTTAGCGCGTGGATACTTAAATCGTCAGAATCTTACTACTGAAAAATTCATTTCGCACCCATTTCGATTGGGGGAACGACTATATCGAACAGGAGATTCAGTAAGATATCTAACTGATGGAAATATAGAATTTATAGGTAGAATGGATCATCAAGTCAAAATGCGTGGTTTTAGGATTGAATTAGGAGAAATTGAAGCCACTTTAGAAAAATGTTCGTTTATTAAAGAGGCTGTCGTATTAGTTAGAGAAGATCGTCCAGGTGATCAACGATTGGTTGCATATGTAATAAGCGATGGAAATACCCAAGAGTGGAGAGAGTATTTACAAAACCAATTACCGAATCATATGATTCCAGCGCACTTTATAGAGTTAGAACACTTCCCGCTTACTCCGAATGGGAAAATTGACCGAAAGGCCTTGCCAGCACCTGATGAGCAAGCTATTGAAGATTTAAATGTGCTACCTCGGACGCCATCGGAAGAGCTTATTGCCTCGGTTTGGAGCCAAGTGTTAGGAACAGAAAATATTGGTATTCAAGATTCCTTCTTTGAACGTGGTGGGCACTCACTACTTGCTACTCAAATTGTCTCTCGATTGCAAGAACTGTTCCAAATTAAAATTCCATTACGTGAACTTTTCAAGCACGATACAGTGGAAGCATTGGCGAAACGGGTGGATCAGTTACGAAAAGAAGATAAAAAACGAGAGGTTGCTCCCCTTGTACCTATGAAACGAGAAGAAATTATCCCACTTTCCTATGCGCAGAAACGTCTATGGTTTATTGATCAATTAATGCCAAATAGTGCTATGTACAATATTCATGCAGCGTGTCGCTTAACAGGTGAATGGTCAATTGAAGCATTGGAGGCCGGATGGAATCAATTGTTGGAGCGTCATGAATCATTAAGGACGATAATTCTAGAACAAGAGGGTGAACCTTTTCAACAAGTTCAATCTCATGTATTCAGACATATTCCTCAAACGAATCTAACAGATCTCTCTTTGGAAGATAGGGAAAGAGAAATGAAACGGCTCATTCAAAACGAAGCTGAGGAACCATTTCATTTTGGACAAGATCCTCTGATTCGAACACGAATATTGAAAGTGGACAGGGAAGAATGGATTCTCATTTGTACGATGCATCATATTATTTCAGATGGATGGTCAATGGGAATCTTACTTGAAGAATGGATGGCTTTTTATGAAGGAGCATTAAGCGGCAAACCGGCGGAATTGAAGGAATTATCTATCCAATATGCAGATTTTGTCATGTGGCAGAAGGAATGGCAAAAAGAAGAAAATTTGAATCAGCACCTTCAATATTGGAAGGAAGAATTATCTGGGGAACTACCGGTTTTACAATTACCGATGGATCGTCCTCGACCTGCAGTTCAAACCTATCGTGGTGCAAGTCAGTCCTTAATAGTGGCGAATTCCCTACAGGAAAAGCTCAAAGATTTAAGTCTGCAAGAAGGATGCACTTTATTTATGACATTGATGGCAGCGTATCAAAGCTTCCTTTCTCGTTATACAGGACAGGATGACATCTTGGTTGGAAGCCCAATCGCTAATCGAAATGTGAAAGAGATTGAGGGATTAATAGGTTTCTTTGCAAATACGTTGGTTTATCGAGCTGATTTCAGTGAAAATCCGTCGTTCCAAGAACTTTTGTCGCAGGTAAGAAAAAAAGCACTAAAAGCATACGAGTATCAGGACATCCCATTTGAGAAAGTGGTAGAATCCGTAAAGCCGGAACGGAATACAAGTCATTCACCAATATTCCAAACTATGTTTACTTTACAGAATGCGAAGCAAGAATTTCCTCAGCTATCTGAAAGACAAATGGAACTCATGGAAAGCCATGCTTCTGTAGCGAAATTTGATTTGAGTTTATTTGTTACTGAGACGGAAGAAGGATTATCACTAACCTTTGAATACAATACTGATTTGTTTGATGATACAACCATTGAACGTATGGCAAGTCATTTTGAGCATTGGTTAAATCAAATTGTCTCTCATCCAAAAGGTGTATTATCAGAACTGAATATGTTATCGAAAGTAGAATATAAGCAACTACTAGAGGAATGGAATAAATCGCGTGTTATAGATATGGAAGAAAGTACGATTCATACAATGTTTGAAGAACAGGTGAAAAAAACACCAGAAGCAATTGCAGTAGTGTGCGAAGATGAAGAACTAACATATCGAGAGTTGGACGAACGCTCGAATCAGTTGGCACATTATTTACAGAAAAATGGTGTAGGTTGCGAATCATTGGTTGGGATTTGTGTTACACGTTCATCTGAGATGATTGTAGGCCTCTTAGGAATTATGAAGGCAGGAGGAGCATATGTCCCAATTGATCCAGTGTATCCGGAAAGTCGACTGCAATACATTTTAGAGGATACTCAAATAAAGGTACTGGTGACACAGGAAAAGTTACAACAAAAAATGGTTATACCTAAATTCGTTGACGTGATTTGTATTGATCGTAATCGAGCAGAAATAGAACAAGAAGTAACTACGGTATGTATGAGTGAAGTGACGGGCGATAACTTAGCCTATATTATCTATACTTCAGGTTCCACTGGAAATCCAAAGGGAGTAATGATTGAGCACAGGAATACAGTAACAATGATTCATTGGGCGCATCGCACGTATTCCCGAAAGGAATTAGCGGGAGTGTTAGCTTCAACTTCGCTATCTTTTGATTTATCCGTTTTTGAATTATTTGTTCCCTTAACGATGGGTGGTAAGGTGATTGTCACTGAAAATGCTCTACATCTAGAGAAGTTGTCTACCAAAGGTGTAACTTTGGTTAATACTGTGCCATCGGTAGCGAAGGAACTGGTTCGAGCAAAAACAATCCCTTCTTCGGTAAAGGTGATGAATTTGGCTGGAGAACCATTGCCATATTCGCTTGTTCAAGATTTATACGAGAGAAGTACAATCGAAAAGGTGTACAACCTATATGGACCGTCCGAAGATACTACGTATTCCACGTATATGGAATTAGAAAAGGGTGTCATGCATAGGGTACCACCAATTGGTAACCCAATATTCAATACAGAAGTATATGTACTAAGTGCCGAACAAAAAATGGTTCCAATTGGTGTAGTTGGTGAGCTATACATTGGTGGATCAGGGTTAGCACGTGGATATTTAAACCGCCCTGACTTAACGCAAAATCTTTTTATATCGCATCCGTTTAAAGAAGGAGAGCGAGTATACCGGACTGGAGATCTAGTAAGGTATTTACCAGATGGAAATTTGGAGTATGTTGGACGAATTGATCATCAAGTAAAAATTCGTGGGTTCCGGATTGAACTAGGAGAAATTGAAGCGGCATTACAAAGGCATATATTAGTTAACGAAGCTATTGTAATGGTGCGGGAAGATTATCCTGGCGATCCACGTTTGATCGCCTATGTTGTAGGAGACGGGGATGCTCAAAAGTGGCGTGATTATCTCAAGGATCAACTACCAAATTATATGATTCCATCCTATTTTGTTGGATTAAATGCATTTCCACTCACTCCTAATGGCAAAATTGATAGGAAGGCTTTACCAGCACCAGAGAAGCAGGAGATAGCGAGTTGTTATATTGCCCCTCGTACGTCTACGGAAAAAACAATTGTTTCGATATGGCATGAAGTTTTAGGTATGGAAAACATCGGAATTCAGGATTCGTTTTTTGAAATTGGTGGACATTCATTACTTGCTACGCAAGCTGTTTCCAATCTTAAAGAGGCTTTTGAAATCGAGATACCATTGCATGATTTATTTATGTTTCATACGGTGCAGCAATTGGCAGAACAGATTGATCAATTGCTCGATAACAAAAATCAAGAAATGCAGAATGATAGTAAGGAGAATGTAAGTCTTCAAGACTTTATTCAAAAAGAAGCAGCAGTCAGTAATGATGAAGAATTACTAGAACTGCTTAAGCAATTAGAAGATCTATCAGAGGAAGAAGCACATGGGATATTCGAGAGTAATTTGATTGAGGAAGGGGTAAAAAAATGAGAAGTGATTTACTTGCAAAGCTGAGTTCACTTTCTCCTGAGAAGAGAGCATGGCTTCAGAAGCAAATGCAAAAAAAGGAGAATAAAGAAGCACTCCCGTTGTCTTATGCGCAACAACGTTTGTGGTTTATGGACAGATTTAACCCAAACAGTTCTTTATATAATATTCCAACAGTATGGCATCTAAAAGGAAATTGGATACCTGAAGCATTAGAGAAGGGATTCAATCGACTCATTGAACGTCATGAATCATTACGAACTGTTTTTAAAGAAGTAGGAGAAGAGCCTGTGCAACAAATTCTCGAATTTCTTCCTAGAGCATTACCTGTAAGGGATTACTCTCAACTTCCTCTAAAAGTAAAAGAAAAAGAGGTAGATAGTTTAATTGCGAGAGAAGCGCAAGAACCATTTGATTTAATGAATGGTCCTTTAATTCGTAATCAGCTTGTTCAATTAGAGAAGGATGAATGGTTATTACTGTGTACGATGCATCATATTATTTCTGATGCTTGGTCCATTGGTATATTCATGAATGAATTACTTGCTTTCTATGAAGAAGAAATGGGTGGAAATCCTGCTAAATTAAGTTCATTATCCATTCAATATGCAGACTTTGCGAAGTGGCAAAAGGAGTGGTTGCAAGGTGATGTGCTAAATCGTCAGCTTACGTATTGGCAGGAAGAATTGTCTGGTGAGCTTCCTATCTTACAACTGCCAGTGGATCGACCTCGGCCGGTTAAGCAGACCTACTCTGGGGCTACGCATCATGTGATTTTTCCTTATAAATTGCTCAGTCAATTGAAGGATATAAGTCGACAAGAAGGATCTACTTTATTTATGACTTTAATGGCCGCATACCAGAGCTTTCTTGCTCGTTATACGGGACAAAAAGATATTCTAGTTGGTAGCCCGATTGCAAATCGGAACCATAAGGGAGTAGAAGGATTAATTGGTTTCTTTGTTAATACGTTGGTTTATCGATCAGATTTGAGTGGCACCCCTACTTTTCGGGAGATTTTGAACCAAACAAAGAAAAAGGCGTTAAAAGCATACGAATATCAAGATATCCCATTTGAAAAAGTGGTAGAAGCTGTGCAACCTGAACGAAGCATGAGTCATTCCCCTATATTTCAGACCATGTTTACGCTACAGAATATAAAACAAGAACGACTAGATTTGCCTGATAGAATTATTGAAATGGTAGAAAGTAATATGTCTATTGCTAAATTTGATTTGAGCTTAACTGCCTATGAAGTGGAAGAAGGTCTATTCGTCTCATTTGAATACAACACGGATTTATTTGATAGTAGTACCATTGCGCGTATGGCAGGACATTTTGAGAACTGGCTAAATGAAATCACGTATCATCCAGATGAATCATATACAAAGCTGTCAATGTTATCGGATACTGAGCAAAAACAACTCCTAGAAGAATGGAATGATACGGACGTAGTTTATGGTCATGATCGTATGATTCATGAGCTATTTGAGCAGCAAGTTGCACGGACACCTGATGCAGTGGCGGTAGTTTATGAGGGTGGAAAGCTAACGTATCAAGAACTGAATGAAAAATCGAATCAATTGGCACATTTTCTACAAAAACGAGGTATCGGACCTGAATCATTGGTTGGTATATGTATTGAACGTTCTCCTGATATGATTATTGGTCTCTTTGGGATTTTGAAGGCAGGTGGGGCTTATGTCCCACTGGACCCAAGTTATCCCGAAAACCGCCTAAGATATATTTTGGAGAATTCACAAATTCAAGTGCTGTTAACAAAAGAAACACTACAGGACTGGTTACCTAAAGATATTCAAGCAATTTGTTTAGACCGGGATCAAGTGATGATTTCTAAAGAGAGTAATTTAGCTCCGGTAAGTGGAGTAACAGCAAATAACTTAGCCTATATCATATACACTTCGGGTTCGACAGGAAATCCAAAGGGGGTAATGATTGAACATCATTCCGTTATCAATCGCCTACAGTGGATGCAGAAAAAATATCCATTGTCCGAGGAGGATACAATCCTACAAAAGACACCGTTTTCGTTCGATGTTTCTGTCTGGGAATTATTTTGGTGGTCATTTGTAGGAGCACGTGTTTGTTTACTTCCACCAGGAGGAGAGAAAGATCCTGCGGTGATTGAGGAGTATATTGAACGATACCGTGTATCCACCATGCACTTTGTTCCGTCGATGTTATCTATTTTCTTAGATTATATGGAACTATATAATTCGAAAAGGGATGTCTCGTCTTTAATTCAAGTTTTTACTAGTGGAGAAGCGTTAAACACTGAGCAGGTTCGCCGGTTTAAGGGGATCTTTTACAATGTTCAGCAAACAAAGTTAATTAACTTGTATGGTCCTACTGAAGCAACTGTGGATGTGACTTATTACGATTGTGATTTAGAAAAAGAACCAATGCTTATTCCGATTGGTCGTCCGATTGATAATACAGAGTTGTATGTGTTAGATCAATATCAACAAGTCGTCCCGATTGGTGTGGCAGGGGAACTTTACCTTGGAGGAGTAGGATTAGCACGTGGCTACTTCAATCGACCGGATTTAACTACTGAACGTTTTATTCCGCATCCCTTTAAGGATGGGGAACGATTATATCGAACGGGTGACTTGGTGAGATATATGAATGATCGTAACTTAGAATATATTGGAAGAATAGATAACCAAGTTAAAATTAGAGGATTCCGAATTGAATTGGGAGAAATTGAAGCAGCTTTACATGATCACTCATCTGTAAAAGAGGCAGTCGTGTTGGTGAAGGAAGATCGACCAGGAGATAAGCAGTTAATAGCTTATGTAGTGGGTGAAGGCGATACTGGGGAGTGGCGTGAATATCTCAAGAAGCAACTGCCACATTATATGGTTCCGGCATACTTTTTCAAAATTGAAGGTATGCCACTCACTCCAAATGGTAAGGTGAATCGGAAAGCCTTACTGGAATTAGAAGAACAGTTCATAAGTGAAGATATTACTTCATCACGAACACCAGTGGAGGAGCTTATCGTTTCCGTTTGGAGCCAAGTGTTAGGAATAAAAAATATTAATGTTCAGGATTCCTTTTTTGAAATCGGTGGTCATTCACTACTAGCTACTCAAGTAGTTTCACGTTTACAGGGAATTTTTCAAATTGAATTACCAGTACGTGAACTATTTGAATATACAACGGTGGAGTCACTGGCAAAGCGATTAGATCAGTTACGTAAAGGAGATAAAAAACGAGAGATTCCGCCGCTGATACCAATGAAACGAGGAGAAGCTATCCCACTATCTTATGCCCAACAACGCTTATGGTTCATTGATCAATTTACACCTAATAGTGCCCTTTACAATATACCAATGGTATGCCGCCTTACAGGGAATTGGCTACTTGAAGCATTGGAAACGGGATGGAATCAACTAATAGAACGTCATGAATCACTGCGGACGGTCTTTCACGAAGTGAACGGTCAACCCGTACAGCAAATTGAACCGTATGCTTTTCAATCAATTCCGAAACCGGATTTAACTATGCTTTCTTCTGAAGACCAAGAAGAAGAAGTTAAACGTTTAATTCAACAAGAAACAGAAGTGCCATTTGATTTAACAGAGGGTCCATTAATCAGGACAAGTATTTTGCACGTGGGAGAGGAAGAATGGATACTCCTTTGTACTCTACATCATATCATTTCAGATGGATGGTCAATGGGAATCCTACTTGAAGAATGGATGGCATTTTATGAGAAAGCAACGGATGGAAAGGTAGCGGAACTTGAACCATTACCGGTTCAATATGCCGACTTTGCTCAGTGGCAAAAAGGATGGCTAAAGGAGGAGGTGCTTGATCAACAACTCCAATATTGGAGGGAAGAATTGTCTGGGGAGCTTCCTGTACTCCAACTTCCTATGGATCGCCCGCGTCCCGCAATACAAACTCATCACGGGTCGACATACACTCTGGTTCTGCCAGGCACGCTACATGATAAATTGAATGAACTTAGTCGAAAAGAAGGGGCTACACTCTTCATGACGCTTTTAGCTGCATATCAAAGTTTTCTATCTCGTTATACGGGACAAGAAGATATCCTGGTCGGAAGCCCAATTGCGAATCGGAATTATAGAGAAATTGAAGGACTAATTGGTTTCTTCGTTAACACGCTGGTTTATCGAGCTAATTTAAGTGGTAGACCGACATTTCAAGATGTACTATATCAGGTTCGTCAAAAGGCATTGAAGGCGTATGAATATCAAGATATTCCATTTGAAAAAATTGTAGAAGTTGTGCAACCGGAACGAAGTACAAGTCATTCGCCAATCTTCCAGACTATGTTCATCTTGCAAAATATGAAACAAGAGTTTCCGATGTTATCTAGTAGAAGTATTGAAATGATAGAAAGCCATAGTCCAATTGCAAAGTTTGATTTAAGTGTAATGGCAACTGAGACGGAAGAGGGATTACTTTTTACTTTTGAGTACAATAAGGATTTATTCAATGCTACTACTATTGAACGGATGGCAGGACACTTTGAGAAATGGCTACATGAAGTTTCTCATCGCCCACAAAATCCGTTGCATGACCTGAGCATGCTATCGGAACCCGAACGTACTTTGTTATTAGAAACATGGAATGACACTGTAATGGAAATGTCTCATCAGGGTCTTATTTGCGACAGATTTGAGGAGCAAGTAGCAAGGCGTCCGGATGCGATTGCGGTAGTTGATCAAACAAAACAGTGGACTTATGGTGAACTGGATACACAAGCAAATCAGTTGGCAAATGTTTTACGGCGAAAGGGAGTAGCCCCAGAGTCAGTGGTAGGAGTTTATCTTCCGAGGTCAGCTGAGCTAATGGCAAGTTTACTGGGCATTTTAAAAGCTGGTGGAGCTTATGTTGTTTTAGATCCGTTATATCCAAAATCAAGGTTAGAATACATGATTGAAGATGCAGGAATTCAATTTGTAGTGACGGCGGAAGGACAAGAAGGACATTTCGCACACATCGAAATGGTGAGGTTAGAAGAACTAACAGTGGAAAGCGTAATCGCACCTACACGTCAAATAAATCCAGAGAACTTAGCCTATATTGTTTATACCTCTGGTTCTACAGGAAAACCGAAGGGGGTCATGGTTGAAAATCGCTCATTAATGAATATGGTTTCTTGGCATCAAGAAGTTTATCATATTTCAGCAGAGGATCGTGCGACTCAGATTGCAGGGGTTGCTTTTGATTCGGCTGTCCAGGAGATTTGGCCGTATCTAACTGCTGGCGCAGCACTCTACTTGTCAACAGAGGAACTGAGAATTAATCCAGAAGCACTAAGGGACTGGCTCATCGATTCACGAATAACAGCTAGCTTTGCACCTACGCCTATTCTGGAAAGGCTCTTGAAATTATCTTGGCCAGATAAAACGGATCTTCGTTTTATCATTACTGGTGGGGATCAATTAACGCAGTACCCATCTAACGATATTCCTTTTGCGGTAATTAATCAGTATGGTCCATCGGAAAATACCGTTGTTACCACAGATTGTTATGTACCTGTAGGAGTGACAACAGGTACGCCATCGATTGGTCGACCGATTGCGAATACAGAAGTTTATGTGTTAGATTCTCATCTTCAGCTAGTACCAATTGGTGTAATTGGAGATCTCTATATTGGAGGGAAGAGTCTTGCACGTGGATATGCTAATCGTCCGGATCTTACAAAGGAAAAATTTATTCCACATCCTTTCAAGTCAGGAGAACGTCTCTATTATACAGGAGACAAAGCAAGTTATCTTTCTGATGGTAATCTCCAGTTCCATGGACGTATAGATGACCAAGTGAAAATTCGTGGTTTCCGGATTGAATTGGGAGAAATAGAAGCTGTTTTGCAGGCGCATTCTTCTGTGAAAGAAGCTGTTGTATTGGCGCGAGAGGATAATCAAGGTGATAAGAGATTAGTAGCTTATGTAGTTGGTGAAGGAAGTGTCCATGAATGGCGAGAACATCTACAAACACATTTACCTAATTACATGGTTCCAACAAACTTTATTGAGATGGAATTTTTACCACTTACACCGAATGGAAAGCTTGATTTGAAGGCATTGCCTATACTTAGTGAACAATCCGCTGAAAATACTGTATACCCAAGAACTCCGCTGGAAGAACTTATTGCTTCAGTGTGGAGTCAAGTGCTAGGAATAAGAGACATTGATGTTCAGGATTCTTTCTTTGAGCTCGGTGGTCACTCTCTACTTGCTACACAAGTGGTCTCACGCTTACAGGAAGTCTTTCAAATCAAATTGCCAGTACGTGAACTGTTCGAATATTCAACGGTCGAGGCATTATCGAAACGAATAGATCAGTTACGTAAGGGGAGCGAAAAACGAGAAATTCCACCATTGATGCCGATGGAACGAGGGGGAAATATTCCACTGTCTTATGCCCAACAGCGCTTATGGTTTATTGATCAATTTGCACCTAATAGTGCACTTTATAATATGCCAATGGCATGCCGTCTTACAGGGAATTGGTTACCTGAGGCATTGGAGTTGGGATGGAATCAGTTGATAGAGCGTCATGAATCTTTGCGGACTGTATTTTATGAAGAGGATGGCCATCCTATGCAGCGGATTCAACCGTACGTTTTCCGTCCGCTTCTGCAAATGGACTTAACTAAGCTTTCATTAGAGGAGCGAGAAAGAAAGTTGGAGCAATGGATTCAAACTGAAGTCGAATCTCCATTTGATTTAGAAAAAGGGCCATTGTTCCGTGGGAAACTCATAAGAATTTCAGAAGAAGAATGGGTTCTTCTGTGTAATATGCATCATATTATCTCAGATGGATGGTCGATGGAAATCTTACTTCAAGAATGGATGGCATTTTATGAGAATGCGATTGGTGAAAAACAAGCAGAGCTGGAACCACTACCAGTTCAATATGCAGATTTTGCTCAGTGGCAAAGAGAATGGTTGAAAGATGAAGTACTAAATCAACAGCTTGCATATTGGAAGGAAGAATTATCTGGTGAGTTACCAGTCTTAATGTTGCCAATGGATCGTCCGCGTCCGCCAGTGCAAACCCACCATGGATTAACTCATAATGTGCTGTTGTCACGCTCATTACTGGATAAATTAAACGAACTAAGTCGTCAAGAAGGGGCAACGCTTTTCATGACCTTATTGGCATCGTATCAAAGTTTCCTTGCTCGTTATACGGGACAAACGGATATTATTGTTGGCAGCCCAATTGCAAATCGAAATTATCGAGAAATTGAAGGATTGATTGGTTTCTTTATCAATACATTGGTTTATCGAGCTGATTTAAGTAATGCACCGGCATTTCAAGAGTTGTTGTCTCAAGTGCGGATAAAAGCATTGAAGGCATATGAGTATCAAGATGTTCCGTTTGAGAAAATTGTAGAGGTTATCCAACCTGAACGAAATACAAGCCATTCTCCGATTTTCCAAACCATGTTTACTTTGCAAAATACGGGACAGAAGCTACCAGAACTACATGGAAGAAATATAGAAGTAATGGAAAGTAATGCTCCAATCGCTAAGTTTGATTTAAGTTTAACAGCTGCAGAAGTGGAAGAGGGTTTATTACTTACTTTTGTTTATAGAACTGATTTATTTGACAGCTTAACTATTGAATCCATGGCTGAACATTTTGGAAACTGGTTGAATGTAATCGTGGAGAATCCTGATAAATCATTAGCTAAGTTGCCTATATTATCAGGATTACAGCAAAAACAGTTGGAAGAGTGGAATAATAATGCTGTAGCATATCTACGGGAAAGTACGATTCATCAGTTGTTTGAAGAGCAAGTAAATCGTACACCTGATGCGGTAGCAGTGGTAGATGAAAAACAGAAGTTAACGTATCGAGAGCTGAATGAAAAAGCTAATCAATTGGCCCACTATCTTCAGCAATGCGGAATTGGGAATGAATCATTGGTTGGACTTTGCTTTGAGCGTTCAGTTGAGATGATTGTTAGTATTATGGGGATTTGGAAGGCTGGAGCAGCCTATGTTCCATTAGACCCATCATATCCAGAGAGTCGTCTACGATATATTTTGGAGGACACTGGAATTCAAGTATTAGTTACGAACGAGTCATTGGAAGACTGGATACCTAAAGAAATCAAGATAGTTTGTCTAGATAGGGATCAAGCAATGATTTCACAAGAAAGCATTCTTTCACCAAAATGTGAAGTAACAGGAGAAAACTTAGCGTATGTTATCTATACTTCAGGATCAACGGGGAATCCAAAGGGTGTCTTGATACAGCATCATTCTGTACTAAACTTGTCGCATGGTTTACAAAAAGAGGTTTTCGAACATGAGATACCATCTAACATGCATGTCGGTTTAAATGCGTCAATTGCCTTTGATGCATCTATCCAGCAATTACAAATGCTGCTTTATGGTTCAAGTTTGTATATTATTCCGAATGAAGTACGAAGTGATCCGGAGCAGTTTGTAGCTTATATTAGGGAGAACAAGTTAGAAATCTTTGATATAACACCTTCATTGCTTCAATTACTTATAGATGCCGGATTGTTAGAAACGTGCGATGGCGTTCATGTTCCAAGTAAGGTACTGGTTGGTGGTGAAGCAATTATGCCGTCATTATGGGAACAGCTAGTAGAGACTGATAAAATACAGTTTTATAATGTATATGGTCCTACAGAATGTACGGTTGATGCAACATGCTATCATATCAAAAAAGATAGTAAGAGAGTAACAATTGGGCGTCCATTGCCTAACGTCCAAACTTATGTATTAGATAGTAATAGGTTGCTAGTTCCAGTTGGTGTGATGGGGGAACTTTATATCGGAGGAGTAGGTCTAGCAAAGGGGTACTTGAATCGTCCAGAGTTAACATCCGAACGATTTATTTCTCATCCATTCAAAGAAGGCGAGAGGTTATATAGAACAGGCGATCTTGTGAGATATCTTCCTGATGGTAATATAGACTACTTAGGAAGAATGGATAATCAAGTGAAGATTAGAGGATTTCGAATCGAACTTGGGGAGATTGAGTCGACTTTACAAGAGCATGACTTGGTAAAAGAGGTAGTTGTAATAGTTAGGGAAAATCAGTCGGGAGATAAGAGGTTAGTAGCTTATGTAGTGGGCGAAGGTAGTGTAGAAGAATGGCGAGAGTATCTTAAAACAAAACTGCCAATCCATATGATACCTTCCTACTTTGTCGAAATGAAAGAATTACCGCTAACCATAAATGGAAAGGTTGATCGGAAATCGTTACCTATACCAGATTATCAAGGAATACAAGAAGGCTACGCAGCCCCAAGAAATGAACGTGAACATAAGCTTTCTATCATTTGGGAACGTGTGCTAGGTTCAAAACGTATTGGTATTTATGATAACTTTTTTGAAATTGGTGGAGATTCAATTCTTAGCATTCAGATTGTCTCTCGCGCAAAGCAAGCTGGTTTACAGTTGACACCAAAACAACTATTTGAACACCAAACGATTGCTGAGTTAGCGCAAGTAGTCAAAGAAGAACAAGGTGTACAAGCTGAACAAGGAATTATAACTGGAGAGATGATACTTACACCTATTCAGCAAAGGTTTTTTGCGCAAAATCATCCTAATCCACATCATTGGAATCAATCCATGTTCTTTAGAACGAAAGAAAAATTGGACATAGGATCACTGGAAAAGGCAGCGCGTAACCTTCTACTTCATCATGATGCCCTGCGTTTAAGATATGAACGTTTACCTAATGGGACTTGGGAACAGTGGAATGAAGGAATTGAAGAACAATTGATGCTGACTGTCATTTCATTAGACGAAGTGCCGGAAGCGGATTGGCATGAAGTTATTCAAAAAGAGATTAATGTTGCACAAGAAAGATTGAATTTACATGATGGTCCTTTAATGAGAATGGTGTATTTTGATGAAGGTGAGGAGACTGGTCGATTATTTTGGACAATTCATCACTTAGCCGTGGATGGTGTTTCTTGGCGGATTTTATTGGAAGATTTGCAAACAGCATATACGCAAGCGGTCCAAGGGCAAAAAATTCAATTACCTATGAAGAGTACATCTTTTAAAGAATGGTCGGAGAAATTACAACATTACGCTCAAACTGGAATATCAAAAGAAGTGCTACATTACTGGGAGCAGCAGGTTGAACAAGACGTAGTTATACTGCCAGTAGATGGTACTATAAGTAATCCAGTAAGCGCAGTAACTGAGGAAATTACTGTGGTGTTAAACGAGAATGAGACCCGTATGTTATTGCAAGAGACTTTAAGCACTCACCGTGTCCAAATCAATGAAGTATTATTAGCAGCATTGGTACAAGCTACAGCAGCATGTACGGGGCAGCCGATATTAAGCGTAGATTTAGAGGGACATGGTCGAGAAGAGATTATTGAAGATGTTGATTTATCGAGAACCGTGGGATGGTTTACAAGTATTTACCCAGTTCATTTAAATATTACTAATGCTAATACGCCAATTGCAGCATTAAAAGCAGTTAAAGAACAAGTTCGCAAAATTCCTAATAAGGGTGTTGATTATGGGGTGTTGCGTTACATGAACACAACAATGTGTGAGCCATTAAGCTCCCAATATACACCGTCTATTAGTTTTAACTATCTTGGACAATTTGACCAAATGTTTTCTAGCGATGCAATGTTTATTCCAGAGAACGAATTTAAGCGTTTAGATCATGCTGCCGGTTCCAAGCGATCGCATGTAATTGATGTAATTGGGGTTGTAACGGATGGAAAACTTCAGTTCACTTGGGTATACAATGTTGGACAATTTGCCAAATCAACGATTCAAAGTATTGCACAGAATATGCTATATCAACTGAGTAGATTGATTCAATTTTCAGATAGAGAATCTGCACTGACCATTTCGGATTTTGCAATGGCTAATCTTAGCCAAGAAGGTTTGACAAATGTACTAAATAAAATGCATCGTGGAAAGAAAAATCAGATTACTGATTTATATCCACTATCACCTTTGCAAGAAGGTATGATCTTCCACACATTGCATGATCAAGGGGATGAACATGTTGCACCGTATATAGTGCAATTGAGTTTTATGATTCAAGGGGAAATGGATATTCCTACTTTTGAGCAGGCGTGGAAATCTGTAATTCAGCGGCATGAAATTTTTCGTACAGCATTTGTATGGGACGAAATTGAAGAACCTGTACAAGTGGTGTATGAAAATATCCCATTTAAAGTGAACAAAGAAGACTGGCGTACAATGACAAGTGAAGAGATAGAGGAAAAAAGAAAAGTCTTTTTGGCATTAGATCGAAAACAAGCCTTCCAATTTGATAAAGCACCATTGATGCGGGTAACAGTCATTCAAGAAGGTGAGGAAGAATATCGGATTGTTTGGACCCATCACCATATTTTACTGGATGGATGGAGTTTACCATTAGTATTTAATGAATTACTTACAGTCTATCAGAAGAGAATGAATGGAGAAGCTGTGAAGTTACCTAAGTCCTCACCATATAAGAAATATATCCAATGGTTAAGAGAGCAAGATAAGGAGCAGGCGGAACAATTTTGGAGAGGGAAGCTAAAAGGTTTTACTGCGCCAACTTTGCTGGGCTTAGAAAGTAAAGAGGAAGAAAAAGGTTACACAGAGAAGGTTACGTATTTATCAGAAGAGCAGACTCAAGCGTTACAAGGATGGGCGAAACGCAATAAACTTACTTTGAGTACAGTAATTCAAGGTGCATGGGCATATCTCATGAGCCGATATAGTGGAGAAAATGACATTGTTTTTGGTGTAACAAGCTCAGGGCGTTCTACGGAGATTATTGATGTTGAAAACATCGTAGGTCCTTTCATTACAACGTCACCGACGCGAATTCAATTGATGGATGATATAAAATTAATAGATTGGTTGCAGAAGATACAAGAGGAAGAGATAGAAAGAAGACAATATGAGTATGCTTCTTTGACAGAGATTCAGGGGTGGAGTGAAGTTCCTAGAGGAATACCGCTGTTCAATAGTTTATATGTGTTTGAAAATTATCCAGTGAAAGAGGAGTCTTCAGAAAATCTGGAAATTGGTGAATTGGAAGGGGTAGAACAAACCCACTATCCATTAGGGTTAGCTGTAGTTCCAGGAATCCAGTTATCGTTAAAGTTAATGTATGACCGTAGTAAGTTTAATAGAGTAACCATTGAACGAATGCTGGGTCATTTACACCAAGTGTTAATGCAAATGCTCAAAAACATTGATCAAAATCTATCGGAGCTAGTATATATTACGGAAGCTGAACAAAGAAAGCTATTGGAAGAATGGAATAATAATACTATATCCTATCCACGTGAGAATGCAATCCATCAACTATTCGAAGAGCAAGTAAATCGTACGCCTGACGCGTTGGCAGTGGTAGATGAAAAACAGCAACTAACATATCGAGAGCTGAATGAAAGAGCTAATCAATTAGCCCATCATTTACAGAAATGTGGAATTGGGACAGAGTCATTAGTTGGCCTTTGCTTTGAGCGTTCAGTTGAGATGGTTGTTGGTCTCATGGGAATTTGGAAGGCTGGAGCAGCCTATGTTCCATTAGATCCATCGAATCCGGAAAGCCGCCTGCAATATATTTTAGAAGACACGGGAATTAGAGTGTTAGTTACAAATGAGGTATTACTAGGATGGATACCTAAAGACATCAAGACAGTTTGCCTAGATAGGGACCAAGCAATGCTTTCTCAAGAAAGCAAACTTTCACCAATATGTGAGGTAACAGGGGAAAACTTAGCGTATGTTATCTATACTTCTGGTTCGACAGGGAATCCAAAGGGGGCTTTAGTACAGCACCATTCTGTAATAAACCTATCCTATGGTTTACAAAAAGAAGTTTTCTCACATGACATACCTAGTAATATGCGCGTCGGTTTGAATGCGTCAATTGCCTTTGATGTATCTATTCAGCAATTACAAATGCTGCTGTATGGTTCAAGTTTATATATTATCCCAAGTGAAGTTCGCACTAATCCGGAACGATTTGTGTCTTATATTAGGGAGAATAAATTGGAAATGTTTGATATGACACCTTCATTACTTCAATTACTTATAGATGGAGGATTACTAGAAACAAGTGCTGATGTTCATGTACCAAGTAAGATATTAGTCGGTGGTGAAGCAATCATGCCGTCATTATGGAAACAGCTAGTAGAGACTGAAAAAATTGATTTTTATAACGTATACGGTCCTACAGAATGTACGGTTGATGCAACGTGTTATCATATCGAAACAGATAGTAAGAGAGTTACAATTGGACGTCCGTTGCCGAACGTTCAAACTTATGTATTAGATAAAAATTTGTTACCTGTTCCAGTTGGTGTAACAGGTGAGCTATATATTGGTGGTGCAGGTATAGCGCGAGGATACTTGAATCGTCCAGAATTAACAACAGAGCGATTCATCCGTCATCCATTTAATGAAGAAGAGCGTTTATATCGTACGGGAGATTTGGTTCGTTATTTACCTGATGGTAATTTAGATTACTTGAGAAGAATTGATAATCAAGTGAAAATTAGGGGCTTTCGTATTGAACTTGAAGAGATTGAAGCGAGTATAGAGAGGCATCCATTGGTAAAAGAAGCAGTAGTTTTGGTAAAAGAAGCAGTAGTTTTGGTAACAGAGGATAAATTAGGAGAGCAGAGATTGGTTGCTTATGTAGTTGGAGATGGAAGTATGCATGACTGGCGTGAATATCTCAAGACACAAGTACCGAATTATATGGTTCCCGCACACTTTATAAAGGTAGACAAGATTCCTCTTACACCGAATGGAAAAGTTGATCGAAAGGCATTGAACAGTTTAACAATTCAAAGAGAAAATAATTTGTCTACACCAATCATTCCAAGGGATGAAATTGAATATCAGTTGATTAAAATCTGGCAGGATGTGTTACAGATAGAAGATGTCTATGTAAATGATGATTTCTTTAATAGAGGGGGACATTCTCTCCTTGTAATTAAATTGATTTCAAAAATTAAGGAGAAGTTTGGAAAAGAGATTAAGGTGTCTACATTGATTAAGAATCCAACAGTGGAAGGAATCGCATGCCTTATTCGTGATAAGCATGATATGACGAAATCAGTAGTAGCGCTAGTTCCACTACAAGAATCAGAGAAAAGACCTTTCTTCTGCGTTCATCCGTTTATGGGGAATGTATTCTGTTACATTCAACTAGCAAGATTGCTTAAGAACCATTGTTCATTTTATGGTTTACAGAATCCTCTTATAGAAAAGAAAGAAATTGACGAGTTAACTTTGCCGGAAGTAATTCAACTTTACATCGAAGAAATCAAACGTGTTCAGCCAGAAGGTCCATATCGTCTTGGAGGATGGTCTTTAGGCGGTGCAATTGCTTATAAAATCGCAACTGTACTAAAGAATCAAGGTGAGGAAGTTGAGTTGTTGATACTAATGGATACTAAAGTACCTTCAGAGCAGGACTATAAAACAAGAGAAGAAATGCTCTCATATATATATGAGCATTTTATTCCTAGAGATTTTACTGAGCAGGAAGAAGGCCTCATCCATAAACAAGATATGCTTGTGGAGCGATTAATTATGGAGGGAGTACTCCCGCCTGATGCAGATCTTATGAATTTGAAGCAAGTTATCAATGCTCATAGGAAATGCCTGAACTTAATGGCAGAGCATGATTTAATACCATACTCTGGAGAAGTTCTCTACTTTAGTGCTGAGGAAGGAAAAGAGTTGTTTACAGATTGGGGACCTTTATTAAAAGGTAGAGTAAATAGGTATTCAGTCCCTGGATCACATGAGGAAATAGTAGATTCACCTGCAGTTGAAAAAATAGCTATGTATCTACTAAATGAATTTGAAGGAATAAAAGAGAAGTCCATTTTATTAACGGAAAAGTAGAGAGTATAAAAGATGCAAAGCAATGAACGAAAAGGGGAGACCAATACCTGCATATCAAGTGTAGGGAATAATGAATATATTAAGAGCATTACTTTTTAAGGGGATAATGTAAAAAGTAATTGGTAGAGACATAGAAATCTTTGTAATAGAAGCGAATGCCTGATGATATTACTGAGGGAAGGTGCATATTTTCATTGATATGTAAATATGCACCTTTTCTATTGTATATGCAATTTAATAAAGTTAATTTGAGTTTCTGTAACGTTCATATATGAAGCCATTCTTTAAAAAAGGACGTGATTTATCATACAAATTCACGCTGTGAAAATACCAAAGAATATTGAAAGTCATTTGTTTAAGAAACTTAGTAACTTGGTTTCAAATGGGAAGAAAGAGCGAATGAAGCGATTATTAAATTCATGCGACATTAATAGGACCCTGATAGGGGATTTACTAATCCGATCTCTAATCTGCCAAAAGTATAAAATTAATAATGAAGAAATTAGATTTATATATAATGAGTATGGAAAACCTTTTGTTGAAAACTTTTCTGACTTTCATTTTAATGTGTCTCATTCAGGAGAATGGGTGGTTTGTACTACTGCTAATTTTAATGTGGGTATTGATATAGAAAAAGTTTCAGAAATAGAGGCTTTTAAATTAGCAAAAGAATTTTTTTCAGCGGAAGAATTTTATGATATATCTAATATGAATTCTGATGAACAAATTAATTATTTTTATGATTTATGGACATTAAAAGAAAGCTATATAAAAACGATTGGAAAAGGGCTTTATACCCCATTAAATTCATTCTCTATAAAAAAAGAATCACGAACTTCAATTTCATACAAGCATATACCTAAAAACTTTTACTTTAAACAATATAACATTGATCCAAATTATAAGTTATCTGCTTGTGCAACAAGAGATGAATTTCCTCAAGAGATAATAATTAAAGACATTTATACAATTTGCCAAACTATATACAAATTTGAAAGTAAGGAGAAAATCAATGCAGAAGACTAAACTTTTTTGCTTTCCACATGCTGGGGGATCTGCGTTTAGTTACGCAAAATGGAAAAATCACTTTAATCCATATATTGAGGTAGTCCCGGTAGAGTTAGCTGGTAGAGGATATAGAATTGAAGAAAACTTGTACCAAAGTATGGAAGAGGCAGTAAATGATGTCTACAATAAAATAGTTATGCAGATAGATGATTCGCCCTACATTCTATTCGGGCATAGCATGGGAAGTTTGATCGCCTATGAAGTAGCCAGAAAAATAAAAGATTCTAAAAACGTATCGCCTGAATTTCTTGTTTTGTCCGGTAGAAATCATCCAAATAGTAAAATAAGAAATATCCGACATAATCTTTCTAATGAGCAATTTAAAAGAGAAGTTATTGCAATGGGAGGTACACCATCTGGGGTACTGCAATCAGAAGAATTAATGGAGATCTTTCTCCCTATTCTAAGAGCAGATTTTAAAATCGTTGAGACGTATATTCATGACAAAAATACACAACCATGTGATATTGATTTTCTTATATTTAATGGGGAAAATGATGAATTTACTACATATGATCAAGTAATAAAATGGGAACGATACACAAGTAAAACGTGTACTTTTCATTCTTTTGAAGGTAATCATTTCTTTCTAAATGAAAATATTGAAGAAATAGCAAATAGTATTAAAAGAAAGTTAGATTCTAAAAGATTATCAAATAGTTTTTAGAGTTTTATAAGTATGCTCATAGCTAAAAATATTAAAGGGTTTGAAGTATACACTTCTTGTGCAGATATGCATGGCAAAAAGACAATCGAGTACATTCGGTGGTCTTTTTCTATTTTTATGGAGTTTGTGGCGAAATGCTAGACTTGCTAGATTGTGGATCTAGTAGCCGTTGAATGTGCGGGTTCAAGTCCTGTCATTCCGACCACGAGGGGGTATAATTTAAGGGTAAAACAGGGGCCTCCAGAACCTCTGATGTGGGTTCAATTCCCGCCATCCACTTATACTTGTTCATTAAAAGGTTTCACAAACAATATGTAATATGTTATGGGTACTTACATAAATTTATTGATTTTCAGTTAAAAAGTATTGTGCGATTATACACGTTATGTTACAGTAATATTACTAAGTTGTTACAATATATCATAAATGTTTCGGTATTATTTCTTGTTATTTCCGTAATGTTACAAAAACTATAAATATTGTTATGTGTATAGGAGTGTGTGTAGTAAAAAGTCTGAGTTGAAAGTACGTGCACACTTTAAATTTCCTTTTTGTCTGAATGAAGAAGACTACCAACTAATTAAGGGCTTTAAAGTAACCACTTTAAATAAAATGTGCTTCCTTTCCCACACACAATTGAGTACATATTTAAAGTACAGTCTAATTGCTACACAGACTCTTGTACATATAAACATTAAGGCGAAATAGAGATAAGAATTCATTACATAAAAAGCATTACCAAGCTAAACGTACAAAATATCATCTGTGCATTTTGATGAAATGTTAAAATGCCTAGATGATATTTTTTTGAAGAATTCTTGGATATGTTTATGAATAACAATTCCTAATACTTAATGATTCTCTACTACTAAAACATCCGATAATTTATGTAATTAGATTTATAGGGTGTATGTACATTCACTTATATAGGGAAAATGAGGTTTTTCATATGAAGTATAGTTATAAAGTGTTTATATTTATTTGGACAATTATTTTATTGTTTTTTCTACTTTATTTTGGTTACAGTGAAATTTCCGAAAACGAGCAAATGCCAGTCATAACAATCAAACAATAAAAATAAGAAATACTACAAAAGCAAAACATAATAAAAATAGATACCCGAAAATGTTTAAGAACAGGAACAATTACATGCATAAACAACCTTACGATTTCCATGCATACCCCACGTCATTTGGGCAATAGGGGAAAAGTATTATTATTTGGCGTGCGCAATCTTCCATCACTAGTAGAAACGGAAAGTTCCGTATACCTGCTGAAGGAGGAAGATGTCTACCTGCCAGGGGGCGGATCTATTCAGCATCTAGAAATATTGGAATTAAAAGTGTAGAAAACAAATAGTGAAAAGGGAACATATCTTGTGATTCCTTTTTTATTCTTGTAGATAAGTCTGGGGAGAAAACGGGGATTTCTGCACGCAACATAGATCTCATCGGTATACTAATTGTGTTTTACGTATAGCTGGGAGTTGGTGTGATGGTATTTGCAATGGATGTGAGATTCCGTCATTCTTTTCATGAAATTGAATCATTAGACATTCCAAATATATTGTTTCCGAGTCAGTGCAGGAAATTGTATCAAGTGATTGGAATCGGCATTCAAGAAGAATTCCGCAATCCCTATGTCATTATAAAAGAGCAACATGGTTCCGTTACATTCCGATTACCAGAAGAATTATCAACATGGGTGCAGAACAAATTATTACTTGTTAAAGGGGGCCAGTTTGTTTCCATACTGCATTTCAGTTAGCCATGCGAAGTTTTGTGCCATTTTTTGATCTCGGATATAAAAAGAATAGTCTGTCAGGTTAGGTGAGGAGATGCCACCTCTGACTTTCACATCATACGTAGGATGTGGTGTAACTTGAATCAATTCAGATTTATGATTCTGAATAAACATTCTAACCTTTTCAAACTTGTTAATTACGGGCTGTATCTCCAT
Source organism: Bacillus cereus group sp. BfR-BA-01441 (assembly GCF_022663075.1). NCBI lineage: Bacteria > Bacillati > Bacillota > Bacilli > Caryophanales > Bacillaceae > Bacillus > Bacillus cereus group sp. BfR-BA-01441. Next base: position 8,778 of record NZ_JAKUEU010000014.1, on the reverse strand, counting down.
TTTAAACCGATCATAGGGATATGTTTTATTTTTATTGTAATACCTATCCAGTTCAATCAACTCTGACACTGCTGTATCAAATTCACTCTTTACTTCAGGATTTACTTTTTGCAACCATTCTTTTGCATAAGAGCGGAATGAAGATCTATAAAACAAATTCATATCAAAACCAGCTAATGTGAGTGGCTTTCCTTTTTCTTTTTGTTCTTTCATATAGGTAAATAATTGTTCAAGTTCCTCAGTTTTCCATACAGAGTATAAGGATTGTTTCATCGCTTCTGTAGCGGTTGAGTTATCAAAATTTTGCTGAACAGCTGCTGCTTCCCAAAGCCCTGTTTCAAATGCAATCACATTATATTCCAGGTGTAACAGCTTGAGAGGAAGTGCTGGAAGACGGGATCCCTAAGAAAGCAAAAAAACTAGGTGTGAAATAATCAGTTATTTGTGATGGTGGATTCTCCTAGGTGGAGGGTTCGCCGTTTTTTATTATATGTTATGTTGTGGTTTTTATATAAAGCATATTGAAAAGATGGATTAAATCTTCTGGAATGATGTCTCCATAATTAATAACTTGTACAATAACCTTTCAATTATCACTAAATCCATTCATATCAACAAGTTGTCGCATATATCCCTTTGTAGCAATATCTTTTAAAGTACGCTAAAAAATACCCTTTATTTTATCTTTATCTTATCTTTACCTTATCTTTAAATTTTTATATTAAACTTAAAACCTTAAAGTATTGATGTTTGAGTCTAAAAAGGGCGGGAGATAGATGTTCATTACATAGTTTGTAAATAACCAATTACCTTTGAAAAATTAAATTTTTTATACGAGAAGGAATATATGAAGGATACAAGTAAAAAACAAATTATAAAAGTGTTCCTTATTAGTATTTTAGGCTTAGTAATAATACTTGGAATGCTATATTTTAATCATAAAACCAATATTCAACAAAATAAAGCGCAAGCCACCGAAAAACGTGTATTGCAATATGAGTCTACCTTAAAAAAAGAATTAGAAAAATATAATTTAGGAGAGAAAACACCAATTTTATTAGGAATTATGTATCAAGAGAGTAGAGGTGAGGGAAACGATCCTATGCAGTCATCTGAATCACTTGGATTAAAGCCAAATGAAATTCAAGAGACAAGCTTGAGCATTGAACAAGGGGTAAAACACTTTGCTAAAATGTACAAATATGGAACGGACAAGGATGTTAGCATGGATACAATTATTCAAAGCTATAATATGGGGCCAGGTTATATTGATTTTGTTGCTAGTCAAGAAGTTAAACAACACTCGGAGGATTCAGCCAAAAAGTTTTCTAAGATGAAAGTTGATCAAAATCCAGCGATGTATACTTGTGGTGGAAATAAAAATAATTTTAGGTATCCATATTGTTATGGTGATTTCACATATGCCACAAAGGTAAATGAAAAAACAAAACTTATTGAAGAACTTCTTCGAAATGTACATAGCTCTTCTAAATAAGTTGCAGAATAAAATATAATGATACCGTCAGTTAATAATAATAATAGCTAAGAAAAAACTACTTCCTTTCTTAATTCACATAATTTTCAAAAATAAATCCTGTGGATGTTAATATTTGTTATATAATATATTTGTCAAAGCATTACCCCTAAAGTTTCTACAGTCAATCTGTAAGATAGTTTGTTTGGCTCGTATATTCACCTTAAAACAAAAAGAACTTGTAGAGAGTCCTACAAGTTCTTTTTGTTTTAAGGGTTAAATGTGGATTTAAAATATAGTTGCAATTTTTTGAGGGGGAAAAGTAAATGTTTATAAAAACAGAAAGATTATTAATACGGAAATTTGAGTTCAAAGATTGGCAAGCTGTTCATGAGTATACATCAGATATCAATGTTATGAAATACATACCTGAAGGGGTTTTTACTGAAGAAAATACAAGAAACTTTGTGAATGAAAACATTGGTGAAAACGCTAAGAACTTTCCTGTAGTATTAATTCATAAAGATATTCTGATTGGTCATATAGTTTTTCATAAATATTTTGGTGAGCATACATATGAGATTGGTTGGGTGTTCAATCCTAAATATTTCAATAAAGGATATGCTTCTGAAGCAGCACAAGCTACATTGGAATATGGCTTTAAGGAAATGAAATTACATAGGATTATAGCTACATGTCAGCCACAAAATACCCCATCATATCGAGTAATGGAGAAGATTGGAATGAGAAGAGAAGGCTATTTCAGGAAGTGTATACCACATGGGAATGAATGGTGGGATGAATATTATTACGCTATTTTAGAAGAAGAGTAGTGTTTCAGAATGCATTATTTAAATTGACACTCTTATTCCTAAATAGGCAAGTTGACTATCTTTATTGGGGATTCTTGCTACTAAAGGCGAAGTTTATTTCCGGTATCGCTGACGTGCAAAACTTTGTATAATCTGATCTTATCTCTAAATCACAACTGTTACCCCATCACCATCAAGTTAAAGTTTCGTTTTATTTTGCTAACTTGATGGTGATGTGACGTAACCTTAATTATTTAAAAATTTTAAAAAGGCCCATTAGTCATGTTAAAGGGACCTTGATCACGCAAATGATCTGTAAACCAATTCATTTTTGATATACAGATCATTTGTATAATAATTTTTATAAATAATTGCTAAATAGTGAATTTACATAAATGCTTTTAGTAGTTCTTGAATTAATGGGATTGCTCCACCTATAAATTTTAAAACTGCCATTGCGATTTCCATATTATTCTCTCCTCTTTTTCGTATTAAGATGTAATAAATCTTTATAACCTTATTGTAGTAAGCGCTTACAATTATAACAATACATTTTCGTATGCAATATTGCATATTTATACATTAGATCTCTATTATTCATTTTTTAATGGTACTATAGCGAGGTGAGAGTCTTTAAGGGTTCTGCTTAATAGGAGGAAATATGGAAAGAGTGCAAGCGATTTACAGTAATCAAAAATTTAAGAGTTGGGTTAAACAGGTATTAGCTGTAGGAGGAGTAATAGGGTGCTGTTATTTGGTGTTATATGTTTTCTGTTTCTTAGTTATCATGTAAATAGTATACAACTAAACTAGTAGAGTCTTGCCTAGAAAGGTAAGGCTCTTTTATTGTAGTACCTGGAGATGAGCAAACTACATACAATATCTCTCAGGTTTTTCAGATCACTTTGTACGGTTTCTTGTTTAGAACACTAATTCCTATCATTGAAAACAGAATTCTATGGATAAAAAATATGTTTTTACTAGATACATATTAAAAAGACAAGCATAAATTATATTAGATTTTGACAAAGTCTTTTTGATTTCGAAAAGGATTTAAATCCTACTTATAGATTTGATTCCTTTTTATATAATATAATCCTTATATTGATACGTAAATATAATACAGTAATAATGATTTAAAAGCAAGAATTTTAGTAGCGGTACGTTCACACATCCATCAACTTAAGATTTTAAAGTAGCTCTTAAACAAAAAAAATTCTTTTTTTAATTGATTAATAGTAAACAAGAAAGATTGGCAAATTAACAAATAAAGAGATTTATTCAGGTAAAATCTATCAAAAGGTCCTTTACAAAATTTATACATAATTCAATTACAAAATAATGTAAAAATTATGCATTTTTGTAAAAGAAATTCATTGACACTTGTGTATATAAGTAACTATACTCGTTACATTAAATTGAATGCGTGATAATACGATTTTATTATTATTACAAACATGTAAATATAAAAATAGAAAATTTCAATTTGATAAATACAATGGTAGAGGTGTTTATTTTAATGAAGCATAAATTAATTGCAACAGGTATCCTTGCAGGAGTTATATTATCCTATTCTTCTAATATTTTAGCAGATACTCATAAATTCCCTGATGTTCCTACATGGGCTGATAAATCCGTTAACTATTTAGTTGATAAACAGGTATTAAATGGTTATCCAGATGGAACTTTTGGTTCAAATGATTCCTTAGACAGAGCTTCGGCTACAAAGATTATGACAAAAGTTTTAGGGATACAAATTGACCCTAATGCAAAACCATCTTTTACAGATTCACAAAATCACTGGGCTACTCCTTATATTGCTGCTGCTGAAAAAGCTGGGATTGTTAAAGGTGAAGGTAATGGAATCTTCAATCCATCCGGAAAAGTAACTCGCGCTGCTATGGCTACGATGCTAGTAAATGCATATAAACTACAAAGCACACCAAATCATAATGATCAGGTTAGATTTGAAGATTTAAAAGGTCATTGGGGAGAAAAATATGCCAATATTTTAATAGATTTAAAAATCTCTAATGGTACCGAGAACGGTTGGCAACCAAATAGATTTATAACACGTGCTGAAGCTGCTCAACTTACTGCAAAAACAGATATGTTACAACAAAATTTAAACGATGAAAAAGAGATTACTACTGCTACCTCATATGAAGATTTAAATTTAACAGTGGCTTCGAAAATTACAGCTCAAGAGATTGATAGTTTTATTGCAAAATATCATTCAGATAGTCCCTTAGTTGGACATGGACAAGATTTTATCAATGCGCAAAATCAATATGGCGTGAGTGCTCATTATTTAGCGGCGCATGCGATTTTAGAATCTGGATACGGAAAATCAGAAATTGCATATCAAAAACATAATTTATTCGGTCTACGTGCATATGATGGAGACCCGTTTAAATATGCGAAATATTTACCAAGCTACGGCGATAGCATTGCTTATAACGCTAATTATGTACGAGAAAGATATTTAGAAGAAAGTGGTATGTATTATAACGGGTCAACATTAACTGGCATGAACGTGAAATATGCATCAGATAAAGGCTGGGCTAAGAAAATTGCGGGTATTATGGAACGTATTAAACCGTTTCGTGTAGAAGACTATACATATGCAAAAAAATTACCAAAGAATCCTGAAACATTAGATGTCGACGCGTTATCTAATGAAATTCCATATAAAATGTATGCAGGCGGTTCAAGCTCAAATGTTGTATCATCAGCTACTTACTATCAGGTACCTTATCCATTTAAATTAAAAATTAAAAGTAGACCAGATGTAGCTGTCGAGGAGAATAAAGTTGGTACAGTAACTCCTGGAACAACCATCTTTATTTATTGTGAAGATCCGAATGGATGGGTAGAATTCTCTTTTGAAGCTAATGGAGAAAAATATTGGACATTAAAAAATAAATTAAGTATGTAATTAAAAAGATCTATTTCACTAGTTTTAAAAGTATGGGATTGGACAATTGATTCTCTAGATTGGAAATACAATAAATTACCCGTTGATGTAGCAGCTGCAAAGATTATTCAAAATGTCTTAGCAGGTGCGACATCCGCATACTTTTTCGGGAAAATGTTGCGCAAAGTAGGTTCATTTTCAACACTATCTCCTGGTTCACCGTAATCTTCAATGATGTAATATTCCTTATCTTTAATGTATATATTGAATATACAAATATATTGTGTTATGATGTGAATTAGAAACTCGCGTGTTTCAAATACAACATTTTTATCTTTTTGATGACCTCTTATCTTTCCGTAAGAGGTCCTTTTTTATCCCTCCGTATTGCATAGCCGCTAAAATACTATGAAAAGATACTAGAGACTACTACAATGTGATATTCTCTAGTATTTTTTCTTTATCCATATTATCTATTGTTGGGTAATTGATGAATTATTAATTTTTGTATAATTTTCACAAAATAACTTTGAACCATTATTTATTTCAATATAAAATAATAAAGGTATATATATGAATAGGTATGTCCTTTTTATGTGATGATAATGCGAATTGAAGCGTAATACTGAAACGGTAAACGAGAAGAATCAGGGCCGAAACAGATAGTAAGGAGCAGACAATACTTATAATGAAAACGTTCATAATGGACTGTCTATGGATGGATAAAAAATACGAAAAGATAAAAGGGGCAAATGAATATGAACAGAGCCTTTAAAGGTACCGTATTAGCAGGGATAAGTGTGGGTTTCTTGCTAGCTGGTTGTACAATAGAAACATATGTCCTAACGCAGTCCAGAATATAAGCAAGTAGATTAAGTATTCTAAGCAGATAAATGAAGACTATAGCGATGAAGAAATTGAAAGACAACTAAGAGGTATAGCATCCTGACTTTCTAAATAACATGAGTGTTTCTATAGAATGAATCCTTAGGAGGGCTATTGTGGAACCTTTAATCAATGCTATTTTATACTTTGTATTTTTATTTGGAGCACTGTTTCTTATACTGGGTACTGCATTGGTTTTATTAATCGTGGCTGCATTACCAGTAATCTGGAAGAAAAATCTATCATTCCTAATGATTAGCTTAGGTATAAATATACTTGTCATTCCATTGTCTTTTTTTATTGGCGGGATGGCAACAGATTCCCCTGGTAGTACGATGCACGATTTTTGGGAAGTATTTTTGTTTATTCAGATATTTCCGTTTCCCCTAGTACTGCTATCTTTAGTTTGGTGGCTTGTGCGTCGAAAAAAAGAAAAAGTTCATGTGTAGCGTTTTTAATGCAAATAAGCTGTCCGTTTGGGCAGCTTATTATATTTATTACTAAGCGTGATTATTTCCAAAATGAATGCAATACCACTATACAGTTAAATTGAAGGTGAACCATATTGAAATCTTATCAAACTTTAGCCCACTTGTATGCATTAGGACTAGGCTGCGGACTTTGGAATAGAGAGGAGGTTATTTCATGGTGCGATAGGTTGATTGAAGCAAATGATCACCCGCCATATGAAATTATGGAGATATCTTTAATGTCTAAAGCAAAGCTGATATATATAGAATCGGCTTTACTGTCATATAGCCGCATAGTTGATGAAAACCTCTCGGTAAACATCCTTCTTTCAGTCTTAAATGAAAAGTTAGTAGCTCAGAAATGGAATATTAAACAAGCTATTACTTGCTCTACTCGATTACTAGTAAATAGAGGCCTGTATTGGGAAGAAGAATATTTTGATTTATACAGCCTTAATGATAGCTATGACTTAGCACAGGAAGGTATCCATTTTAATGAAAAAGATGTGATTTCTGCTTATATCGATACATTAGGTGTTTTTCGCGTCCATTTTAACGAGTTTGAAGATCTCTATTTACAAGTCATGAAACAGAAGTGGCAAGGGTAGAAGGCAGGAAAAAGAATCATTGAATCGTAAGAGTTACTTCCTGTATTTATCACCAAATTTATCTAGCCAAGACAAATCTGTCTTCGTGTTAATGAATTTTTGTCTCTTAATAACTTAATGCTATCGTTTTTATTTTTTCCGACAGCAAGCTAAGTTAGCATGTTTAATGCATAATGAGACGCCTGTAAATGAGCATTACTATTTAAATTTTTACCAGAGAGTAATTTAGTTAATTAGTAGAAAAAGGAAGGGGCCTATTTGGCTCCTTCCTTTTTCTCATACATACATAACGCTTGTTGACAACTTATGAAATAATAGCATTCATCGCTATTAAAATATAACATTAAAAGCAATTAATTAGATATGTAATTTTGCATATATTGTACTATTTCATGAATAGGAACAAAACTATTTATCTCTTTCTGTATGGAGACAAATAGATTTAGGTTTACTTAAGTTAAGAAGATCTGATCATTGATTACTGGTTAAACCATATTTCTACGTATTTGAAAAAAATTATATTTGATGACGGATCTATTGTCTTTAAGACGGGAGATAAAGTAACAGAAGAAAAAATTAAGAGATTATATTGGGCAGCCAAGGAAGTAAAAGCACAATATCACCGTGTAATTGGAAATGATAAAGCACTAGAACCGGGTAATGCTGATGATGTACTAACAATAGTAATTTATAATAATCCAGATGAATATCAATTAAATAGACAATTATATGGATATGAAACAAACAACGGTGGAATTTATATTGAAGAGAAGGGGACTTTCTTTACATATGAGCGTACGCCAAAGCAGAGTATTTATAGTTTAGAAGAGTTGTTCCGTCATGAATTCACTCATTATTTACAAGGAAGATATGAGGTTCCTGGTTTATTTGGAAGCGGAGAAATGTATCAAAATGAACGGTTAACTTGGTTCCAAGAAGGGAATGCAGAATTTTTTGTAGGATCTACACGTACAAACAATGTTGTTCCACGTAAAAGTATAATAAGTGGCTTATCATCTGATCCAGCAAGACGTTATACAGCAAAGCAAACTTTGTTCGCCAAATATGGATCTTGGGACTTTTATAAGTATTCCTTTGCACTACAGTCTTATTTGTATAATCATCAATTTGATACATTTGATAAGCTTCAAGATTTAATCCGTGCAAACGATGTGAAAAATTATGATGCGTATCGTGAATTATTAAGCAAAAATACACAATTGAATGCAGAATATCAAGCATATATGCAGCAGTTGACTGATAATCAAGATAAATATAATGTACCTCAAGTAACAAATGATTATTTAATTCAACACGCACCAAAGCCGTTAGCTGAAGTGAAAAACGAAATTGTAGATGTAGCAAATATAAAAGATGCAAAAATTACAAAACATGAGTCGCAATTCTTTAACACATTTAGCGTGGAAGGCACGTACGTTGGTGGGATATCAAAAGGTGAGTCTGAAGATTGGAAAACGATGAGTAAACAAGTAAATCAAATTTTAGAGCAGTTATCCCAAAAAGGGTGGAGCGGTTATAAAACAGTTACAGCCTATTTTGTAAACTATCGTGTGAATGCAGCTAATCAATTTGAATATGATATTGTTTTCCA
>NZ_JAKUEU010000013.1:0-90466 GCF_022663075.1 Bacillus cereus group sp. BfR-BA-01441 | reverse complement strand
CATACGATTGTTCCCATTTTTCATTTCCCCCTAAGTTTATAATCCCAAAAACTTTTTTGTAACCGCTTAACTTTCTGTCTTTATTTTAATATGTTATACTTTTTACGTCAATAGGTTTTTAGTATAACACATTGAATATTTTCAATTTAAATTAGTATGCGATATTCAAATAAAAAAACAGCCATATTTATAAGTACGACTGTTTCACATTAATTATTCTTCATATTCCGCATGTAAAGAAGTTGACGGAACTAGAAATTTGAAAAACTGAGCTAACTCCTTTGCTTCCTCTTCTGATCCTAATTTAAAAATCTCCTGTATATATTGAACATTCTCTACATCATCTCGTCCGAGTAAAGTAGACCTTCCTGTTTGCATACAAACAATGAGCGGCTTCCCAAAAAACATATTTGTATAAATAACACCAAAATCATAACGTGTATCATGTGTCATAAACCCTAAAAATCGTACCTTCACACTTTCATGCTCATCATACAATTTTTCAAACATTGGTTTCCACCTTTCTGCATCACGTTTCATTAATAGTATATTAAACAAAACATGTAATACTCCTTTTAATTGTCAAAAAATTCAGTAGGATGTAGAATGATAGTATTCTACTAAGTTAGGGGGAACTTATATGCAACACGCCTTTATTACGCTTGTACCGAAATCCAACCAACAATCAGTTTCAATAGATGATATAAAACAACTTTTTCATTATTATAAAACAGTTACTTCTAAAACTGGTGCCCAAATTAATTACACGTATACAAATACCGCTTTTCCTTATGAAATTTTAGATACATCTACAACAACATTAAAACTTCAATCCAATCACGACCGGTATGACTCAATTTATATTGGTGTTGGTATAGAAAATGAACAATCTTTCATCCAAGTTTCTTTACCACCTAATGCAACATTTGGTGACAAAGGGAAAGCAAATGAATTTTGCCGTTTTTTAGCGAAGAAATTAGAAGGAGAGTTACAATTATTTAATGGAAGAACAATGTATTTTTATAAACGCTAATTTAAAAAATAGATAATATGATTAAAAATAATATACAATTCGAACATGTAAGAAATAAAGCTTGCTTTCTTACGTGCAATACAAAATATGCTATTACATAGGCTAAATATAGAAATACGAAAAAAAGAATAACTTTATAATGAAACTTATCACCATTCGATAATGTTAATACAGTGGAAAAGCCACTCCATAGTAGTAAATGATAAAATATAACATGTAATATTTTCATGGAACCTTCTCCTTTGACATGCTCTATTTTATTAATATATGGGGTTACGTTTGAATCAATTACATATTATAGGATGATATATATTACCTTTGAAGTAAGTTAAACCGGAATCATTTGTTAAAGTATTATATATTCATTCGACAAGTACGTTTAAAGACCTTGCAAGTCATTTGATGAAAATAAAAATAGCCCCTCTCTTACAATAAGAGAAGGGCTATTTACATTACTTAAATTATTTTACAATGTGAATTGGCATTCCAAGAGCAACTTCAGCTGCTTCCATTGTGATTTCACCTAATGTTGGGTGAGCATGGATTGTTTGAGCGATATCTTCAGCTGTCATTCCAGCTTCGATAGCTAAACCAATCTCAGAGATAATATCAGAAGCACCTGCACCTGCAACTTGAGCACCTACAAGAAGACCATCTTCTTTACGTGTTACAAGTTGTAAGAAACCGTCAGTGCTGTTTAATGATAATGCACGACCGTTAGCAGCGAATGGGAACTTAGATACAGTTACAGTCATTCCAGCTTCTTCAGCTTGTTTTTTAGTGTAACCAACAGATGCTAATTCTGGATCAGTGAAGCATACTGCAGGAATTCCGATGTAATCGATAGCTGATGCATGGCCACTAATTGCTTCTACAGCTACTTTACCTTCGTAAGAAGCTTTGTGAGCTAATGGTGGTCCAGGAACGATATCACCGATTGCATAGATGTTTGGTACATTTGTACGACATTGTTCATCGATTTCGATGATGCCGCGGTCAGTCATTTTAACTCCAACTTGCTCAAGACCGATTTCTTGAGTGTTTGGACGACGACCTACAGTTACTAATACGTAATCTGCTTCTACAGTTTGGATTTCACCTTTAACTTCAAAGCTAACTTTTACGCCAGTTTCTGTTTCTTCAACGCCTTTAGCCATAGCTTTTGTATGGATATTTACGTTACCTTTTTTCTGTAGAGCACGTTTAACAACAGAGCTCATAGCTTTTTCGAAACCAGCTAAGATTTCGTCGCCAGCTTCTACTACAGTAACTTCTGTACCGAAGTTAGCATATGCAGTACCTAATTCCATACCGATGTAACCGCCGCCGATTACAACAAGTTTTTTAGGAATTTCAGGTAAGCTTAAAGCACCTGTAGAGTTGATAACACGTTTAGAGTATTTGAATCCTGGAATTTCGATTGGTGTAGAACCAGTTGCAAGAACAGCATTTTTAAACGTATAAGTTTGAGCTGCATCTTCAGTCATAACGCGTAATGTATTAGCATCTACGAAGTAAGCTTCACCGCGAATGATTTCAACTTTGTTACCTTTAAGAAGGCCTTCAACACCGCCAGTTAATTTCTTAACTACGCCGTTTTTCCATTCTTGAACTTTTGTAAAGTCAACTTTTACGTTTTCTGCAGTAATACCCATGTCATCAGAATGCATTGCATTCTCATAACGATGACCTGCATTGATTAACGCTTTTGAAGGAATACATCCAACGTTTAAGCATACGCCACCAAGGTTAGCTTTTTCAATGATTGCTACCTTTTGACCTAATTGTGCTGCACGAATTGCCGCAACGTATCCACCAGGACCTGCACCAACAACGACTGTATCTAATTCAATTGGGAAATCTCCTACTACCATTGTTATTACGCCTCCATTACTAATAATTGTGGGTCATTCAATAGACGTTTAATTTGGTTTAACGCTTTTTGAGCAGTTGCACCGTCAATTAAACGATGGTCAAAGCTTAGAGATAATGCTAATACTGGAGCTGCAACGATCTCACCGTTTTTCACAACTGGTTTTTCAGCGATACGGCCGATACCAAGGATTGCTACTTCTGGGTGGTTGATAACTGGAGTGAACCATTGTCCACCTGCAGAACCAATGTTTGTAATTGTGCAAGAAGCACCTTTCATTTCAGCTGGAGCTAGACGACCTTCACGTGCTTTACCAGCAAGATCATTGATCTCGTTAGAGATTGTGAAGATAGACTTACGATCTGTATCTTTAACAACTGGTACTAATAGACCTTTGTCTGTATCAGCTGCGATACCGATATTGAAGTAATGTTTATGAACTACTTCTTGAGATGCATCGTCTAAAGAAGTGTTTAACATTGGGTATTCACGTAATGCAGATGTTAAAGCTTTAACAACGTACGGAAGGTAAGTTAATTTAATACCTTTGTCAGCTGCTACTGCTTTGAACTTCTTACGGTGAGCAACAAGTTCTGTTACATCTACTTCGTCCATTAATGTTACGTGAGGAGCTGTGTGTTTAGAGTTAACCATTGCTTTCGCAATCGCTTTACGGATACCACTCATTTTCTCACGAGTTTCTGGATATTCACCAGCTGGGATTGGTTGTGCTTTTGGTGCTTCTTCTTTCGCTGCTGCTGGAGTAGCTTCTACTGCTGCTGGAGCCTCAGTTGCTGCTACAGTTTGTCCACCATTTGCAAATGCATCGATGTCAGCTTTTACGATACGGCCATTCTTACCAGTACCAGCTACTTTATGAATGTCTACACCTTTTTCACGAGCGTATTTACGAACAGATGGCATAGCGATTACGCGCTCATTTACTACTTCTGCAGTTGCTGCTGGAGTAGCTTCCGCTGCTGGAGCTTCTACTGCTGCTTCTTCAGCTTTTGGAGCTTCATCATGATCGTCACCTTTAAATTTAAGGTTTTCGTATCCAGGAGCATCAAATTTAATTAATGTATCTCCTACGATTGCAACTGTTCCTTCTTCTACAAGTACTTCAAGTACTTTACCTTTAACAGGAGAAGGGATTTCTACTACTGCTTTATCATTTTGTACTTCAAGAAGTACATCGTCTTCGTTTACTTCATCGCCTGGTTTAATAAACCATTTTACGATTTCACCTTCGTGGATACCTTCACCGATATCTGGTAGTTTAAATTCAAATGCCACGGAATTCAGCCCCCTGATTCATTTCATTATTATGGAATATGTACAAAAGAAACCAGCATGTGCTGATTTCTTTTGCACATGAAAAGCTAAAAATTAGAAGTTCATTACTTTGTTTACAGCTTCAACAATATCTTTGTGGTTTGGTAACCATACGCTCTCTGCTTGAGAGAATGGGAATACTGTATCAGCAGCTGCAACACGTACAACTGGAGCTTCTAAGTTTAAGATTGCACGGTCGTTAATTTCCGCTACAACGTTAGCTGCAATACCAGCTTGTTTTTGAGCTTCTTGAACTACAACTACGCGACCTGTTTTTTCAACAGAAGCGATGATTGTTTCGATATCTAATGGTTGAACTGTACGTAAGTCAACAACCTCTAAAGAGATACCTTCTTTTTCAAGTTCTTCAGCAGCTTTTAATGCAGCGTGAACCATAGCACCGTAAGCGATAACAGATACATCTGTACCTTCACGTTTGATATCAGCTTTACCTAAATCAATTGTGTAATCACCTTCTGGTACCTCTTGACGGAATGAACGGTACAATTTCATATGCTCTAAGTAGATAACTGGATCGTTGTCACGAATCGCAGAGATTAAAAGACCTTTAGCATCGTATGGAGTAGATGGAATAACAACTTTTAGACCAGGTTGTTGAGCCACTAATCCTTCTAAGCTATCAGCATGAAGTTCAGGAGTATGAACACCACCACCGAATGGAGAACGAACTGTTACTGGAGCAGTCCAACGTCCACCAGAACGGTAACGCATACGAGCTAATTGACCAGAAATTGAATCCATTACTTCATAAACGAAACCGAAGAATTGGATTTCTGGAACTGGACGGAATCCTTCAAGTGCAAGACCAACTGCAAGTCCACCAATACCAGACTCTGCAAGTGGAGTATCCATTACACGATCTTCACCAAATTCAGCTTGTAAACCTTCAGTAGCACGGAATACACCGCCGTTTACACCAACGTCTTCACCAAATACAAGTACGTTAGGGTCATTTTTCATTTCAACGCGTAAAGCATCAGTGATTGCTTGAATCATTGTCATTTGAGCCATGGCTTACTTCGACTCCTTTTCTTTGTAGATTTCATATTGTTCAGCTAAGTTGTAAGGCATTTTTTCGTACATGATTTCCATTAAATCAGTTACTTTTTGTTTTGGAGCTTGGTCAGCCTTAGCAATTGCTTGTTTGATATCTTCTTTTGCTTCTTCGATTACTGTCTCTTCAACTTCTTGAGACCATAGGCCTTTAGCTTCTAAGAACTTACGGAAGCGTACGATTGGGTCTTTTTGTTCCCATTCGTTTTCGATATCTTTTGTACGGTAACGAGTTGGGTCATCACCAGCCATTGTATGTGGACCGTAACGGAATGTTAAAGTCTCGATTAAAGTAGGGCCTTCGCCATTTACTGCGCGCTCACGAGCGAAAGCAGTTGCTGCGTATACAGCTAATGGATCCATACCGTCTACTTGAATTCCGTAAATACCTGCTGCTACTGCTTTTTGTGCTACAGTTTTAGCTGCAGATTGCTTTTCTACTGGAGTAGAGATTGCATAACGGTTGTTTTGAACAACGAAGATTGCTGGAGCTTTGAATGCACCTGCAAAGTTCATACCTTCGTAGAAGTCACCTTGTGAAGCACCACCGTCACCAGTGTAAGTAATTGCAACAGATTTTTTACCACGTAGTTTCATACCTAACGCAACACCAGCAGTTTGGATGATTTGCGCACCGATAATGATCTGTGGAGCTAATGCATTTACATTCTCAGGCATTTGGTTACCCATGAAGTGTCCACGAGAGAATAAGAATGCTTGGTATAATGGTAATCCGTGCCATACTAATTGTGGTACATCACGGTATCCTGGTAAGATGAAGTCTTCTGCTTCAAGTGCGAAATGACTTGCTAATTGAGAAGCTTCTTGTCCAGCTGTAGGTGCGTAGAAACCTAAACGTCCTTGACGGTTTAAAGAAATAGAACGTTGATCTAATACGCGAGTATACACCATACGACGCATTAATTCTTTTAATTGATCATCAGATAATTCAGGCATAGCTGCTTCATTCACAACTTCACCGTTTTCATTTAAAATTTGTAATGTTTCAAATTGAGCTGCGATAGCTTTCATTTGCTCATCAACATTAAATAGGGTCTTTTTTGTTTTAGTACCCATTCCGTTCACCTCTTCCTCTCTTGAACCATATTCTGAAACGCTTTCACTGGCTATTTTCCAGTTTAAAAAGCGCAACGATGTAAACCAACATGTTTGTATGTCGGTTGAGAATAATTTTGTGTACCTAACAATCTGTACTAATGTTTTTTCAGAAACATATTAATACAATCTTGATCACGTTTTTTAGTTTACAACTATTCTAATTACGATGTCAATTACTTTGAATACGTTTTTTTATAAATAATATGCAGGTTTCTACTACACAAACGTGTTTTTATTTTTTACATCTGTATTAGTAAGCATTGACCTACTGTTATATTATTCCCTTTTTCACTTATTTTTTCTCTTAGAATAATATGTAAACGATTTAATTCTCTTTAGTTTTTCTCTCTTCGTAACAAAAATATACAAACTACTCTTCCTTTTTTAGGTAAATACCTATACATTTCTACCCTCTCTTCCATACATTATAGTAACCGCAGTATTAGCGGGAAATGATAAAGGAGGTCATCTCATGTACGGATACTCATATTGCTATCCAACTTGTTCATATCCTTCCTACGGTTATGGCGGTTCTTGTGGCGGGTCTGGACGCGGCTTCGCCTTAATCGTTGTGTTGTTTATTCTTTTAATTATCGTTGGTGCTGCTTGCATTCGCTAATTGTAAAACGAAACAACTATGGAAAGAAAAAGACGGCTTTGCCGTCTTTTTCTGTTTACCACATACATAACTACTCTATAATAGAACGATTTCCAAAATGCCTTCCCTTTCTTGCCGATGACTTTTTCCATCTCCTTTGGTAGACTAAAGAGGAAAGGAGAGATTACATATGCTTACAATGAAAGATGTTATTCGCGAAGGAGATCCTATTTTGCGCAACGTTGCAGAAGAGGTGTCCTTACCGGCAAGCGAAGAAGATACAACTACCTTAAAAGAAATGATTGAATTCGTAATAAATAGCCAAGATCCTGAAATGGCTGAAAAATATAGTTTACGCCCTGGAATCGGATTAGCGGCTCCGCAAATCGGTGTTTCAAAAAAAATGATTGCAGTTCATGTAACCGATGCGGATGGTACATTATATAGCCATGCATTATTCAATCCAAAAATCATTAGCCATTCTGTTGAACGTACATATTTACAGGGTGGTGAAGGCTGTCTATCTGTAGACCGCGAAGTACCTGGTTATGTTCCTCGTTATACAAGAATTACAGTAAAAGCAACTTCTATTAACGGAGAAGAAGTAAAATTACGTTTAAAAGGTTTACCAGCAATCGTATTTCAGCACGAGATTGACCATTTAAATGGCGTTATGTTCTATGACCATATCAATAAAGAAAATCCTTTTGCCGCTCCTGATGATTCCAAACCTCTAGAGCGATAATAATAAAAAGGCGTAAGTTAATCTTCCGCCTTTTTATTATGAAATGGGTTCCATATTCACTTATAGCAATCCAGCCCACTTTAGTCCATGATATATACCGTCTTCATTAACATCCTTTGTCACATGATTTGCAAGTTTTTTCAAGTCTTCATGGCCATTTCCCATCACAATACCTGTGCCAACGGCTTCGATCATTTCTAAATCATTTAAGCCATCTCCAAATGCATACACTTGATCACGATTAAAACCTAACTTTTCAATGTATTTCTCAATTCCTTTTGCCTTAGAACCACCATTCGGAATGATATCCATTGAATATGCATGCCAACGAATAAAATGAAAATCTGGATAATGATTAATAAACTTTTCCTCTTCATTTACTTCACAAAAAAGTAGTGTTTGATAAATATTACGTTCCTCATAAAAATTAGGCTCATATGCTGGATGCTCAAAGTTTAAGCTTCCAAAGCCTTCTTTCACATAATCATGATATTCCACTGATGCTCTCATATCTTGATGGTCAAGATATACAAGTGGATATCCTTCTTGTTTTGCAAACTGAGTAAACTTATGTAAAGCATCTGGATGTAACGGATTATTAAATATTACCTCATCTTCAAAGACAACATATTGTCCATTAAAACTAACATAATTATGTATATCAAGTTCCTTACGAATATCTTCGAACATAAATGGCGCGCGCCCTGTCGCAATTGCTACATGTACACCTTTTTCTTGTAACTGTTTTACTGCATCTCGTGTAGATTGCGGAATTTTTTTATCATGATCTAATAATGTTCCATCAATATCAAAAAAGACAATTTTATCATTCATTTGTCAAAATCCTTTCTGGCACTCTATATTCCTATTTTGAATATCACTTTTCAAATTCTAAAAAAAAGTATAACATATTAAACATCTGTGAAGAAAGCGTTCCCTTTCTGACCTTATTTGTAAACTTTGCATATATATATTAGTAAAACATGTGGATACTTGTTCGTATGAATTTTCTTTTCCATTCTTCCTCATACTATACCTATAACTAACGGCTACTAATCGTTACTATAGAATAACTTTCACTGTATGGGAAAGGACAAGATTCACCATTCACTTTTGTCCTATCTCTTATATCAGAGATAGAGTTTTCACTAGTAATAGGCATGTTTAAAATAAGGAAAGGAAGGAGTAATCATGCTGAAGAAGCTGAAGAAAAAGCTCAAGCGTTATTTAAATGGTCTAGTCCGTAAAAAGACAGTCGCTTAAATTGTGCCCATTTCGGGCTTTTTCTTCATTCTCATTCGAAAAAACATGAAAATCGTGACTGTTTGCTTTATAATAAGTAACAGATAATGCAAAACATAGACAAGGAGAGGTTTTCCAAATGATTTTTAAAGTATTTTATCAAGAAAAATTAACTGAGGTTCCAGTACGTGAAAATACAAAAGTTTTATATTTAGAGGCTACGTCTGAAAAGGATGTTCGTACAAAATTAAATAAGTTCGCATATAATATCGAGTTTGTTCAGTCTGTTACTGGCGCTCATCTTGAATATGAAAAAGAAAACGCTGATTTAACATTAGCGGAAATCGTATAGCGATATGAAATTTCTAAAAAACGACCAAGTTGCTGTATTTGCTCTCGGTGGGCTTGGTGAAATCGGTAAAAATACATACGCTGTTCAATTTCAAGATGAAATTATTATAATTGATGCTGGAATTAAATTTCCAGAGGACGAACTTCTCGGAATCGATTATGTAATACCAGACTACACTTATTTTGTGCGAAACGAAGATAAAATTAAAGGGTTATTCATTACACATGGTCACGAAGATCATATCGGCGGAATCCCTTACCTATTACGTCAAGTGAACATTCCAATTTACGGCGGAAAATTAGCAATTGCACTCATCAAAAACAAACTAGAAGAACACGGCTTACTTCGTAAAGCAAAACTTTACGAGATTCAAGAAGATGACGTTATTAAATTCAAAAAAACGTCTGTATCCTTCTTCCGTACAACTCACAGTATTCCAGATTCGTACGGCGTTGTTGTGAAAACACCTCAAGGTCAAGTCGTTCATACAGGTGACTTCAAATTTGACTTCACACCAGTTGGTGAACCAGCTGATTTAACAAAAATGGCTGAAATCGGTAAAGATGGCGTACTATGTCTATTATCTGATAGTACGAACAGTGAAGTTCCAAACTTTACTATGTCTGAGCGTCGCGTTGGTGATAGTATTCAAGACATTTTCCGTAAAGTAGAAGGACGGATTATATTCGCAACCTTTGCATCAAATATTCACCGCTTACAACAAGTTGTTGAAGCTGCTGTTGAAAACAACCGTAAAGTAGCTGTGTTTGGTCGAAGTATGGAAGCAGCGATTGAAATTGGACAAAACCTTGGTTATATTCGTTGCCCGAAAGATACATTCATAGATGCATCTCAACTAAACCGCTTACCAGCTAATAAAGTTGTTATTTTATGTACAGGTAGTCAAGGTGAACCGATGGCAGCACTTTCACGTATTGCAAACGGTACACACCGCCAAATTCAAATTATTCCTGGAGATACAGTTGTTTTCTCTTCTTCACCAATTCCAGGAAATACAATTAGCGTAAGTCGTACAATTAACATGTTGTACCGCGCTGGCGCTGATGTAATTCATGGGAAACTTTCAAATATCCATACAAGTGGACACGGTGGACAAGAAGAACAAAAGTTAATGTTACGTCTAATTAAACCGAAGTACTTCATGCCAATTCATGGTGAATATCGTATGCAGCGTATGCACATGAACATAGCAAATGATTGTGGCATCCCTGAAGAAAATTGCTTCATTATGGATAATGGCGATGTTCTTGCTTTACGTTCGGATGAAGCTAGCGTAGCTGGAAAAATCCCATCTGGTTCGGTCTACATTGATGGAAACGGTATTGGAGATATTGGCAATATCGTATTACGCGATCGTCGTATCCTTTCTGAAGAAGGACTTGTAATTGTAGTTGTAAGCATTGATATGAAAGAATTTAAAGTTGCAGCAGGACCTGATATCATCTCACGCGGTTTCGTTTACATGCGTGAAAGTAGCGATTTAATCAATGATGCACAAACATTAATTACAACTCATTTAGAAAAAGTAATGGAGCGTAAAACAACACAATGGTCTGAAATTAAAAATGAAATTACAGACACATTAGCTCCATTCCTATATGAGAAAACGAAACGCCGTCCAATGATTTTACCAATCATTATGGAAATATAAGAAAAGGACAATGCCATGAAGGCATTGTCCTTTTCTTTTCTCTTATCTTAAAAAGTGTTTAAATCGATCCACTTCATCGTCATGACCAATGACAATTAATATATCTCCTGCTTGAATATTCTCCGTAGCTCGAGGGGATACGATAACTTCTTTGCCTCGTTTAATTGCTACAATATTCAATCCAAACTTCGCACGAATATCTAATTCAATTAAAGAGTGCCCATCAATTTTTTTATTCGCAATAATCTCTACAATACTATGCTCATCTGAAAGCTCAAGGTAGTCTAGCACATTGCTTGATGCAATATTATTAGCAATCCTTTTCCCCATATCACGTTCTGGATGCACAATATGATCTGCACCTATTTTACTTAACACTTTTTCATGATAATCATTTTGAGCTTTTACAGTAATATTTTTTACACCCAACTCTTTCAAAATCAAAGTCGTTAAAATACTTGAATTTAAATTATCTCCAATAGCAACGACTACGTGATCAAAATTTCGAATACCAAGGCTTTTTAATACCATCTCATCTGTTGAATCTGCAATTACAGCATGCGAAGCTATATTTGCAAATTCATTAATTTTATCCTCATCTGAATCGATTGCCATTACTTCCATTCCTAATTGAGCTAGTTCTCGGCAAATACTTCCACCAAAGCGACCAAGTCCAATGACAGCAAATTCTTTTTCTTTCTCACCCACGGGAATTCCTCCAATAACTTCAAGTACTATTTATTTTCAGTGTAACACACTTTATATGCGTCACAAAAACTGTAATTAGCTCTTATTTTTGTTTTTGTATATAAAAATATTGTTGCAAGTAAAAAGCGATACCAACAAGTAGCATAGCAAATACAAATATATTTCCAAAAGAACTAAATGTTTCAAAAACGAATAATAATGTTTCTTGACCAAAAAAGGCAAATAGAAGCTGTGTGAATGCAAATAACAACGCCCATATGTAATGATGTTGATGGAATAAATAATGCGTTGCACCTAAAAAAGCAATAAACGAAAAGATAAAGATCCACCAATTTTCTAAAAATAGTTGCCAATTAGAAAATTGATATCCATTTACTAATATCGCAATAAGCGCGATAACTACCATCGTCGGCACACTCCAAAATAATGCCCGTCCTCTAAAGAAACGAGTGCCTTTAACATCTCCTTTTTCATGTGCAATATATGTTAGTACTACTGTGCTTATATACAAAACAGAAAGAATTGTTAAAACGATAATAAGCCAAAAATGTAATTGATAATATTCATGCTCTATATTTGTCACGATTGCAGCTAACATGCACGGAATTAACATTCCCGTCCAACCATCTACTTTTCTTTCATTCCAAAAGACCGTATTACCAATCCTTATTCCTAACAACATAAAAATAATGATACCCAATACAAATAACGTAGTTTTATTCCCTACTAAACTCGTTGAAAAAGCAATTAATCCAATAAATAAAAAGAGCACAAACCCATTCATAATTTCTAGTACAGGTGATAAATATCTCTTCACCCATTTGTATGTTTCGTCATATTCATTATTATCTACTAGACGATAGGCATAAAAACTTATCCCAAAATAAACCGCCGCAATAATAACGTACGCATATAAGACGAAACATAAAATCGCACTGCTAATTTGCACGTAATTCCCCACCCTTTTTTCTATGTTTCACATTGATTTTACACACTTTTCATACTAAAAGTAAACATATATAAGTTAGTCAAATAATTAATAATGAGCAGTGGCTAACCCCCCTGCTCATTATTAAAACAGTACAATTAACTTTAATTCTTCCATTTGTATGTCAATGTCTAAAATCAATCTATACGAGCGTTACTTACACCTCAGAACAAAAAGTTTTTTGGAGCCTTCAAGAAAGTGGAAGTTTTATTTTCTATTCCCTTTCCACTTTACATATTGGCTTAAAAATGTAATTGCCTTTTCAATCACTTCTTCGTCTGGTTTTAATTTTGCATGATGTAAACCATATTCTGAATTTACTCCAAGCCAAAACATAAATCCAGGGATTTCTCGAAGCATATAACCAAAATCTTCACCCGTCATTGCCTCAGTACATGTAATAACATTCATATCAGTTTGTTTATGTACAAATTCCATAAACTCTCTCGTTAACTCTTCATGGTTATATACTTGATGATACATTGCTCCGTAATCTATAATCGCCTCACACTGGAAAGAAGCTTCGATACCTGCAACAATTGACTCAATTCTGCTTTTCACACGCTTCATTGATTCCACTGATAATGTTCGAATCGTTCCTTCTAAACGAGATTTTTCTGCAATAATATTTTGAACCGTACCACCAGTAATTTTCCCGATTGTAATTACTGCACTATCAAGAGGATTTACATTGCGACTAATAACGGATTGAAGCTGTGTAACAAGATGACTCGCTGCAACAATCATGTCATTTGCAGTATGTGGATAGGCAGCATGGCCACCTTTCCCTTTTAAATCAATATATAATTCTGAAGTATTGGCAAATAACAGTCCTTCTTTCGTTGCAATTGTCCCCACAGCGTATTCTGGTGCAATATGAAGACCAAGAATTATATTTGGTTTCCATTCTTTTAACTCTTCACTTTCTAACATAGGAAGAGCACCGCCTGGTCCTTCTTCTGCTGGCTGGAATAGAAATACAAGGTCATCATCTATTCTTTCGCTCACAGCTTTCGTTAGAAGGCCTAAACCGATTGTTGTATGTACATCATGGCCACATGCATGCATCATTCCTTCATGAATAGAAGCAAACTCGTATCCAGTTTCCTCTGTAATTGGTAAACCGTCTATATCTGCACGATAACCTATTATTTTTTCGGGATTTTTTCCATTTACTTTAACGATTACACCCGTTTTCCATGTCTTCACTTCCACAAATTTATGAGAAAGTGTTCCTATATAATCTAAAATATACTGTTGTGTTTTCCATTCCTTAAATCCGATTTCTGGAATTCTATGTAGATCTCTACGAATTTGGACAAATTTGCTTACTGTCATTTTTGCACCTCTATCTATAAAAAGCGTAAGAGCCCATTTACGCTCTTACGCTTTTTTTACTTTTTATTTCTCTGGGTTTAATTGACGAAGCTCTTGTTTAATTTCTGTTTTTGCTTTTGTCTTCTCATCAATTTCTTTAATTACACGTGCTGGAGTACCTGCAACAACTGTGTATGGAGGCACATCTTCTGTTACAACAGCTCCCGCTGCTACAACTGCACCTTTACCTACTGTAACACCCTCTAAAACAACTACATTTGCACCGATTACTACATCATCTTCAACGATAACTGGTTTTGCAGAAGGTGGCTCAATAACACCTGCAAGTACAGCACCTGCACCTACGTGACAGTTTTTACCGACTGTTGCACGTCCACCAAGTACTGCGTTCATGTCGATCATAGAACCTTCACCAATTACAGCACCAATGTTAATTGTTGCATTCATCATAATTACAGCGTTGTCACCAATTTCAACATGGTCACGAATAATAGCACCTGGCTCGATGCGAGCTTTAATACCTTTTAAATCAAGCATTGGGATTGCAGAATTACGACGATCGTTTTCTACAACGTAGTCAACGATGTGCTTATTATTCTCATCAAGAATTGTCTTAATTTCAGACCATTCTCCGAATAATACACCTGATTTTTTATTCACAAATGCTTGTACTGTTTCAGGGAATGTTACTTCTTTTAAATCCCCTTTTATGTATACCTTTACAGGAGTTTTCTTTTCACTTTTTTGAATAAACGAAATAATTTCGTTAGCGTCCATCATTTTCATTCTTGTTGCCTCCTAAATCCATTTATAATGTTACTCTACCAAACGAAAGAGCGAGTAGCAAGATAATAATCTTATTTTCCCCTTTGAATTTCTTCTATAATTTCTAAAAATGCTTGTACTTGCTTCAACTGCCTTGCCGAGTCACTTGTTAACAACCATGTTTCTCTCGTCAGTTGAACAGGTGTTTTATACATATTTTCCTGTACTTCCTTTAAAACAGTAGAAGGTAAAAGGGCATAACCTATACCATTTAAAACAAGTTGTTTACATGTTTCAATTTGGTCAACTACAATCGTTCGCTTAGGCGGATTAGAAAATAAACCATACCACCAATTTTGTATTTGTCCATAATAAGTCGAGTCACTTTTAAATTGAATGAACGGCCTATTTGTTTCTTTTAACATCGAAATATCTTTTATTTCTTTATCAACTAAATACAGTTCATCTTCAAATAATTGTTGCTTCTGACCTTTATATTCTTGTGTTCCCCTCAGTATAGCAACATGCACGTCTCCTTCATAAAACTGCTTTTGCACTTCACTACTCCATCCAGTAAACAGCGATATCTTTACAGAAGGATATTTATGCACAAACTTTTTCAAAACAGGAGGGAGCCAATATTGACCAATAACTGATGCAACAGCTATTTTTAACGTTCCATGAGTTTCCGTTCTGAAAACAGCCAGCTCACTTTTTATATCTTCTTCCCTTTGCAACATTTCTTTGGCATAATTTGCAACTTTTTCCCCTTCAGGTGTAATTGTCAATCCTTTTTGTGAGCGAATAAAAAACTTCATTCCCCATTGTTTCTCCATAGATTGTAATCGTTGACTCAGCGCAGGTTGGGAAACAAATAAACGTTCCGCCGCTTTTCTCATATTTGATTCCTGAGCTAACACAACCATCATTTGAAAATCATCAATTTGCAACTTTCTCCCTCTTTCCTTAGCTTCCATACACCTTATTTCAATAAGCTTTTCATCCTTAATTTACCCGAATGCTTTCATTCAGAAAATACAATTGTCCAGCACAAACTTTCCTTATGTTTTATGTCTTTTTAAATATAATACATACACAAGTGATATGCACGAAAAAAAAGTGACTTCTTCGTTTCTATGAAGTCACTTTTTTCACTTTATCGATTATGTTGCCTTACTTTCTTATTCAACAATTTTAAAATAGCCCGACGTGTTAAAATCCCCTCAAAATAGCCTTCTTCATTAACAGCGCAAATAAAAGGATGATCAATTGTCATTTCTAAAGCTTTTGCAAATGAATCGTCTAATTTAAGAACAGGTATATCTTCTTTCATCACCTGCTCTACTTTCATATCATCGAGCCTTTCAAACTCAATACGTTCTAATCCTAACATACCATCTAATATCATGGCAGTACTAATCAAACCATGTAGTTTATACATTGGATCTAAGACAGGTATCGCTGAATATCCAGATTTTACAAGAACGAGTAAAGCATGTTCTAAACTATTTCCAATTTGGACATGAGCTACTTTTTCCGATGAAATCATTAAATCCTTCACAAGAATTTGTTGAAATTCGTCTTTCGGAATACTAATCATATTACATCCCCCATTTTCCCTTTTTCCTGCTTATGTTCACAACTCTATTCACATTTTATGACAGCGTTTTCATATTATTATTTTGTCCTAAATTTATTTCAATAAAAATACAATCACACAGCTATTTTAGCATACCGCACAAAAAAAAGACTACCATTCCGGTAGCGCTTAATACCCTTTATTTTTTAATCTGTAAAATAACCTTGTGATTTTTTTATATTGCATCACATCTGTCTGTTTCAAACCATTCTCAATATCTGTAAGTTCCACAGCTAAAATTTCACTTGCGTAATTTTGCTGAAATAAAATATCTAGTAGTAAACTTTCTTCTTCCCTCGTTAAAACAACTTCCCTTTGCATATACCCCTCTCCTTACACTCGCATCGTTACTCTTATTATATAAAAAATTCAACCTATTTAATAGATGTAATATTCAGTTTTCATTTAAAGATATGTAACAATCGTACACATACAAAAAAATCATTTCGTATATCGATTTGCATAGCTAAACGCCGCATAAGCATCCGGCTTAATTTTTGCAGTTAATCCCATCGCTCGAATTTTTTCTGTCATATCTAAAATAAATTCTTTTGTTAAGCCATCATTCCCAATGTCTAAATGAATTTCCATTATGAATCCAGCCCCATCTTGAGCATAAGGATGCAATAACTCCCATATTGTTTGTATATGAGTAGGCGTAAATAGACATGCGATTTCTTGACTAAACTGCGTTTCTAAATATATTTTCTCACGTAAGGTCGCTGGCTTATCTTTTACTGATTTATGGTGTAAACAACCCCAGGCACCTTTTCCAACACGATGAATATGGATTGCTGTAATAAACCTCGTATCCTTTTGATGCGCTTGCGAGTCTGTCCCAATGGATAATCGATACAAATTTCGCGGATCCTTTTCAATGAAACTACAAATACGGTTAAAGACCATATCAAAATTTAAATGTCTCTCTGAAACATTGTAAAATTTATGTGCACCGTCCACAGAGTCACGTCCTTTCAATTAGACAGACTTTTCGTATTCTCATTGTATGGGACAAAAACTAAAATTATAACTTCCTATCCTTTATTCGTTTCAATATTTCGAATTACAAAGTGACAAACTTGGCACGTATAAATTACATTTTGATTAGATTGAGCCGTTAATACATGAATAATCTCAGCAGAACTTTGACAATTAGGACAAATCACAACTGGTAAACGTTCCATACGATAACCTCCTAGTTATATTTCTCCCGCTATTTGCAAAACCCAGCGATAGTGAGAAGTTTAGCTTCACATATTCACCCGGTTGACGGGACTAATTATCCACATGGATAAGCAAACTTGCACGGATTAAATTTTCATTTTAATACCATTGTAGGAAAAATAAAAAACTTCTATACATTACGCTGGAAAGTAATAGAACTAAAAAAGGTACTGCCATGTGGCAGTACCTTTTTTATATGTATCAAGAAATGATATCGTAAATCTCAATTGCAACCATGTCGATATTATCGAATTGATATACTTGAGGTTTTTCACCTTGTTGATACACTTCTAACTCATACATTTCACTTTTATCGAAAAATTTCACGCTACATTTGCGCTCACCGTTCACTTCAAAATAGCGTTGTGCTACTTCACCGCTTTCAGCTTGTTCTTGTAGACTAACAAGTCGAGTTAAAATTCCTTGGAGTAGAGACATGAAATCTCTCCTTTCTCTGATCTTCCTACCAATAGGTTTTACAGCTATACTCATTCTATCCGTCATAACAGAAAAAATGTTCCACACTCTAGGATAAAGGTTATTGGCCAGAAACTCAACTAAAAATTTGTCGAAATGCGAAGGAAAAAACAGAAAGAACATATTTCTCCTTCATTATTGCGGTTTTTATACTGGAAGAATATAATAAAAAACAGAAAAAAGGAGGAATTACAATGAAAAAAATTGAGGTTTATACACAACCCGATTGTCCGCCATGTGTTATTGTAAAAGAATTTTTGAAGCATAATAACGTTGCATATGAAGAATTTGACGTAAAAAAAGACGCTGCTGCTCGCAATCGTCTTTTATACGACTATGATTCTTATTCAACTCCAACAGTCGTAATTGATGGCGAAGTAGTTGCAGGTTTTCAAATTGAAAAGTTACAACAACTACTCAATATAGAATAGGAATAGGTAAATACCTATTCCTATTCTTATCCCGCTATTTGTAGGTAGTAAAACTCCCACCCACTGATTAAAAGTTTCACTTTATAATTGTTGCAACCTTTTTATTTCAGTTAAAAGTTCCTGACTTTCATGATATCCTGCTAACTTCCATTTATCTTGATCCCTTTTCAATGTTACAATTTGATATTGTCCACTTTTTGTCCGCTCATATACATATAAATTTTTATGTTCTTCATCATACGACATTTTCGTTTCTGAATTAAAAGAAAACGGTGCTTCTTTTGCCGGAAGTAAATATTCACCACTTTGTTTATCACTTCTGCTATTTTCATCTGTAAATACTTGAAGGAAATTATCTGTAAAATACGGTGATAACGTCTCTATCATCTTATTCATCGGCAAATGCTTCCCACGAATTGAAAACTGGGTTTCATAGCCTTTTTGTATCGTTGTAAATACTTCTTTCCGATCGACTTCCACTTCCTCTTTTCCTAAAACAGTCGTAACACTATAACCAACTAGAAAGGCAACACATACAAATAGAACAAGCCATATTCCATATTTCCTCATTTTTTCACCTTCCTTTTAAAAGAACTTGTCTTTGTAGTATTCATTGTAACAATGATTATGCAAAGAAAGGACAGATTTCGTTCGTAAAATCTTTACAACGATAGACAGCATTTTCATCACCATTTTCACTATTACCAATTTATGATAAAAACAAACAAAAAAATGCACGAATCTCTTCGTGCATTAAAATAAAACATCTTCTTCATATAAATATTCATAAGATAAATCTATAAATAAAAAGTTGTCATCATCAATCGGGAAAGAAAATGTTCGTACCATTTCTCCCGTTTCAATATCTGCATATAAATCTGAAAGCCTCGCCTTATTCTCAAAACGCATTTTCATTATATTCTCGAGAAAATACGGGCGCCAGCTCCAGTTCTTCATATAATAATCCGGCATCACAATCCATTCTCCATCTTTTTTCATAACATTTCCTGATTGTTGGAAACCATCTTCATTACAAATAAATATACGAAAACTACACTGTGATACACTTTGACTAAATTGTAATAACCAATCATTTATATCTTCATTCTTTTTTTGTTTTGATAAAACATCGCCAATACGATCGCGTAACATCTCTGTTAAATTATAAATTTTTTGTAACTTCTTCTTTTCATGCTGAATAAACTGATGACATTCATTACCTAGTCGCTCTTTCAAAACATTCGTTTCAATAAAATCAGGTAAACATTCTTTTAAATAATTACCTTGATAATATCTTCCGCCGTTCTTCCAAGCATATTGCAGTTGATAAAAAGCATCTATTTCTTCATATAATAAAGTTGCGCCAATTCTTCTAGCAAGTAATGATAAAGAATATAAAATATCTTGATAAGATTGTAAAAGTGCTGTTTGCCTTAAGTTCGTTAAATCTACTTTTAAAATATCAGGTGCTAACACGCTAATACGCTCTAAATTACTTGTACCCGTTCCGACTTTATTAATCGAAATTTGAATACCATATGTACGATAATACATAAGCAAATGATTAAATTGCTCTATATCTTCTTTACATTCATGCTCTGTAATCTCTAAAACAATTTGTTTTAAATTTAAACCTTGTTCTTCGTACCTCAATAAAAGTTGAAGCAAGCTTTCATCATCATCATTCATTAATACATTAGCATTCCGATGTATAAATAATAATAATTTTTGATCGCTTTCTAAATAACGATTTAAAGCTTTTTCTACTATAATATTATCCGCTTCCAGTTGAAATTCACTTGGAATCGAATCATCGTGAAAGAAAGAAGCTAAACTTTGTATGCCCTCTTCTGTTTGAATACGTCCTACTACTTCATATCCAATTACAGTATGCTCATCAGCACTAAAAATAGCTTGATAATAAGGAAGGACTTTATCCAAGTTACTCATTACATCTAATGCATCTATCAACGTGCTTCCCTCCCTTTACTTTTCAAAAATTATAACATGATATTTACGGAAAAATAATAAAAAATCCCTTCAGTTTTCCTGAAGGGATTAGAGGGGTAAAATGCTAAGGGGAATTAGCAATTCTACTATGAAGAAAAAAGAGGTCTTAAATATAACGTATATATGACCTCTTGTAAACACTTTTCTTTCATATGTCACAATTCCGTCACATTTAACCGTAAAAAAATGAATCAAACATTCATTTTTTTATCCCTTTTAAAATGGATATTGATGTAAATGTTGTCCTCCATCCATTGTCATGCAAGTTCCATTTATGTACGCAGCTTCATCTGAGCATAAATAATAAGCTAGACCAGCGATTTCTTCTGGCGTACCCAGCCTTCCAAGCGGAACACTTTGTATCGTACGCTTAGCCATTTCTTCTGAAATCCATAATTTATCAGCACCGCCCGTACGTTCAATTGGTCCTGGAGCGATAGCGTTAACTCGTATTCCATATTTACGTCCCCACTCAACAGCGAGCGTCTTCGTCATCGCTAATACTCCTGCCTTTGCTGCAGCCGAATGAATAACTCCTGGACCTGCATCCCATGCATATGTTGCTACCATGTTAATGATATTCCCTTTTATACCTTTTTCAATCCAATATTTTCCCACAGCATGGCTACAGTAAAATGTACCGTTTAATACAATATTAATGACCGAATTCCAGCCATTCACGGATAAATCTTCTGCTGGACAAATAAAGTTTCCAGCTGCATTATTTATTAAAACATCAATTCGACCAAACTTCTCATCAATCTGTTCAATCATTTTCTGAATGTCATCCGTATTTCTTACATCCATTTGTACAGGTAATACTTGCCCTGGAAATTGTTCAATTTCCAACTTTGTTTCCTCTAGTTTTTCTTTTGTACGTCCTGTAATAACAACTCGTGCCCCTTCTTTTGCAAAGCGAGTCGCCATTCCTTTTCCCATTCCACTCGATCCACCTGTTATAATAACTACCTTTTCTTTCACATACATCCCCTCCAAAAAAATGAATACACATTCATTTTATCACTTTATTTAATAGAAATCTTTATATTTTTAAACTTTTCTGATATTTTAATGTAAAGAACTTTCTTTTTATTCATTTTTTTCGTAATCTATACTAATTTTTTATTATGTAAAGTATATTTTTAAATAAACTGAAAGGAGATTTGAGTAGCCTGTAAATGGAATAAAAACATTGAGGTATACTCATATTTTTATGACGCACATTACAAGAAGAAATTTTTTAAAAATTGGTATGCGTACTTGTCTCTATTCATTTATAACCAGTGGCATCGGATACTACTATGCTAAATATATAGAACCCCATTTCATTTCTTTTACACAGCACACATTAAAATCACAACTCATCCCAAAAAGTTTTCATGGTATGAAAATTCTTCAATTCAGCGATTTACATCTCGGATACTATTTCTCGCTTCAACATTTATCTCAAGTTGTTTCTAAAATTAATGCTGTAAATCCAGATATTGTCCTTTTTACCGGAGATCTCATTGATAATTATCAAACGTATACTGACACTCCTTTTGTCGCGCCCATTTTAAAAAATATACAAGCCCCCTTCGGTAAATTCGCTATTTATGGTAACCATGATCACGGTGGATATGGAACTGAATACTATGAGCACATCATGCGTGAATCAGGATTTGAACTATTGCTAAATAGTAAAAAAAGAATTCGTCTAATGGATAATAGTGAAATTTCTATTTTCGGTCTCGATGATATACTACTAGGCAAACCAAAAATAGAGAAAACATTACAACATGCACGGCAAAATACTTATAACATCGTTCTTGTTCACGAGCCAGATATCGCGCCGCAAATTTCCAAATATCCAATCAACTTGCAACTTTCTGGTCATAGCCATGGCGGACAAGTACAAATTCCTTTTTTAGGGGCTATTATTACACCATCACTCGCCAAAGACTATATTGAAGGCTTCTATACGATGCAGGATTTAACTCTCTATGTCAATCGAGGCCTCGGAAGAACACGTGTCCCATTTCGTTTCATGTCAAAACCTGAAATCACAATTTTCACACTCCAACATTCGTAATAATTCGCCTATTTTCTTACATATCCTTTCTTGTACGCGCTCATCCATGTTTCGTTTACCATATGATAAAAGTGAGTCCAATAAAGGAGGTATGTTCATGTATCCATATTATCAACCAATTCCAGTCCGTTCAGCACCTATTGGTCCAGTAGGCGACTCACGCTTCTTCCCGTTTTTTGGCGTTCCCTTTCTAGCTGGAATTGCTGGTGGATTGCTCGGCGGAGCATTAGCTTTCGGCCCTCGACCATTTTATCCACCTTATCCACCACCTTTCCCGCCGCCAGCACCTTATCCTTGTTACGGTGGACCATGTCAGCAACCCTACTATTACTAGGTTAAAGTAACGATTCTTTCAAATATTATTCTCTCAACGAGCCATCTCATTACACGCTTATAATAAAACTATTGTTTCTACTCATCCTTCCATTTTTGGAGCATATGAGTAGAAAAAAGTAAAAACCTCTTATGGACATAAGAGGTTTTTACTTTTTTTCATTATTCAGCGTCTGTATTTTGATACGCCATCTTAAACAACTTCACTTGGCTATCAATTTCTTCTGTACTACCATTAATAACATAATAGTAATCACCATCTTTATTTTGTTCACGTGTTTTCACATTATCAGCTAATGTAAGCTGTAAAATCGCCTTAATTCGTGCCTTCATTTCAATATCTAATATCGGGAAAGATATTTCCACTCGCTTCTCCATATTTCGCGTCATCAAATCAGCTGAAGATAAATATATTTTCTCCTCCCCATTATGATGGAAATAATAAATACGGCTATGTTCTAAATATCTTCCAACAACACTAACTACACGAATATTTTCACTTACATTTGGAATACCAGGTCGTAGGCAACATGTTCCTCGAACAATGAGCTCTACCTTTACTCCAGCTTGTGATGCTTCGTACATTTTTTTTATTAATGGTTTATCTGTTAATGAATTCATCTTAGCGATAATATATCCATTTCCATATTGCCTATGATAACGGATTTCTTCATCTATTAAATCCATAAATTGCTCTCTTATATCAAATGGAGCAACCGATAAATGATGAAAATGTGGCTTTGTTGTATAACCACTTAAATAATTAAAGAAATTGGTTGCATCGACCCCAAAATCTTTTCTTGATGTAATATATCCAAAATCAGTATATAACTTCGCTGTTGCATCATTATAGTTCCCAGTTCCGAGATGTACGAACCTTTCGATTTTTCCGTTTTTTCTCCTTACAACTAGCGTAATTTTACTATGTGTTTTCAAGTGACTGACACCGTAAATAACATGACAGCCTGCCTGTTCCAATTCTTTAGCCCAGTGAACATTGTTTTCTTCATCAAACCTTGCCTTTAATTCAACTAATACCGTCACTTGTTTTCCCTTTTCAGCCGCTATCTTTAACGCCTGAATAATCGGTGAATCACCACTTACACGATATAACGTTTGTTTAATCGCAAGTACATTCGGATCGTCTGCCGCATCACGGACAAAATCAACTACCGGCTGAAATGATTCAAAAGGATGATGTAATAAAATATCATGCTCAATTGCTTTTTCAAATACATCTTCTTCATCACCTAAATCTTGAGGCGGTTGCGGAATAAGAGCTGGATATACAAGATGTTCATATAAAGGAGCTAGTTTTTTATATAAAGAAAACAAACATGTTAAATCTAATGGGCCATCCATTATATATACATCTTCATCTTTTACTTCCAGAACCTCATATAATAACGCTAATACTCTTTCATCAATGTGTTCTTTCCCAACTTCTAAACGTACAGCAGCCCCCCACTTACGCTTTTTTAATTCTTTTTCAATTACCTTTAATAAATCTCTCGCACCTTCTTCATGAATCGTTAAATCTGCATTGCGTGTAATACGGAAACGAGTAACAGATGATACTGTATATCCCGTAAATAATTTATGAGTAAAGCTACTAATTACGTCTTCTAATAAAATAAATTTATGCTTTTGCCCTTCGCTCGGTAAAATTATGAAGCGCTCAAGTAATGAAGGAACTTGTACAATCCCTAACTTCGTCCTGTTTTCTTCTTCCGCTTGCTTCTCATCATATAAAAGAGTAGCCAAATTCAAACTTTTGTTTAATAACATTGGAAATGGGCGATATGCATCAATAGCTACAGGAGTTAACACCGGAAAAATTTGCTCGTCAAAATACTCTTCTATAAATTCTCGCTGCTCTTTCGTCAAATCATTGAATGTTAAACGTTCAATTCCCTCTAACTCAAGCGCTGGTAATACATAATTTTTAAATGTATCATATTGTACTGTCATTAGTGCATGGGCTTTTATCGCAATTTTATTTAATTGCTTTTTCGGTGTTAAGCCAGCTTTATTTTCTGGTTGATTAAATCCAGCACTCACTTGATCCTTTAATCCCGCTACACGTACCATAAAAAATTCATCTAAATTCGAACTAAAAATACTAATAAATTTCAATCTTTCCAAAAGTGGATTATTTGCATCTTGCGCTTCTTGTAAGACACGTTCATTAAATGCTAACCAACTTAACTCTCGATTATTGTAATAAGCTGTATCATTTAAATTTACTGCATTCCCCTTCAATAATTCCATTCTCTTCACACTTCCCCTTGAAACTTTTTTACTATAATTTAGTTAATTTCATTTTATCAAATTACAATATTACAAAGTGTAAATTTTTCGTAAAGACATCCGTACAACCCTAATGTTTTAGTTCAAATAATAAATTAATATTCGTTTTTAATACTCTTTCTAACTGTTTTTTTTGTTTTTCAGCTTGTACTTTTTCTGCTAATGCCGATTGTTCACATAAAACTTTAAACGTTAATCCCTCTTCGCTTTCTGTTATAGATATGGTATCAATAAGCGATCGTTGCCTTACATTTAAAGTAGCTGAAAATTGTAAAACAGCTCCTAACAGGCGGATTTTTTTTTGTTCGCTTTTATCAAACCAACCTTCAAATGGAGATAAATGTTGTTTAAATAACATTTTTGATTTATACGATGCAATAAGCGCTAGCCTTACTCGATCTTTATGCATCATGCCATCAATTGTCTTATTCGCTAATAAATAAAACGTATGTAAACGGCTTGCTTCTTCGTCTATATATTTGCCTATATTAAATACTTTCGCAGCTTGATGGAACACTTCCCAGTCTTTTACTGACATAGAAATAAGCCCTATTTCCTCAAGTTGTTTGCAAATTAGTCTTCCATGTTTAATAAGTTGAATAACAAATTCCATGTCCATTTCGTATTCATGTGATAGTAAATGCAAACTTTCTTCAACTACGTTCGGATAATATGAAATCCCCAAATCTTTTGTCAACTCTTCATAG
The DNA here is from genome assembly GCF_022663075.1 of Bacillus cereus group sp. BfR-BA-01441. Lineage (NCBI taxonomy): Bacteria > Bacillati > Bacillota > Bacilli > Caryophanales > Bacillaceae > Bacillus > Bacillus cereus group sp. BfR-BA-01441. The sequence goes on along the minus strand of NZ_JAKUEU010000013.1, from coordinate 64,422 downwards.
AAAACACCTTCTCTTAACCCTTTTCTACTTAATACAAATGCCGGTGCCTCTATAACATGAACAAGTGTATGAAATACTTCAACCGCTGGAATAATCGTATCTGCTCGATCTTTTGCTAATCCTTCCAATTTCTGAAGTTCTATGAACGACAATTTTTCCAATTCCTCTTTTACACTTTCAACATCTTCTTCTTTCATCTTGTATAAATGTAATCCTGCTATAGGATAACATATTAAATTTTGATGGATTTTTACTAAGTTCCTAGCACTACCACCAATTGCAATAAGAGGCAATTTCTTATTGATTAACCATGGTAACGTTCGAAATTGAAACTCTAAATACTGTTGCATTCCCTCTAACTCATCTTTAGTAGGAATATCACCTTTAATAAATTGTTGCTTTAAAGAAAGTGCCCCAAAAGGAAAACTATGGTACTCTAAAATCTCTCTATTTCTAAAGTATGTAACTTCCGTACTTCCCCCACCAATATCTACCGTTATTCCTTCTGAAAACGATGTAGAATTCATAACCGCCAGGTATCCGTAACGCGCTTCCTCATACTCTGATAATACTCTAAGAGTAAAGTCCGTTTGTCCTTCAACAAGCTTTTTAATTTCCTCTTGATTCTCCGACTGTCTAATTGTTGCTGTTGCAACACAAAGTACATGATGCAACTGATGGAATCTTGTACTTTCTTGAAATTGAAATAATGTCTGTAATAATACTTCTATTCCCTCTTCATTCAATACACCATCAATTAAGTAATTCCTTAACCTAGCAACAACTTTCGTATTTTCAATCTCTTTATAAAAACCTCCATTTTGCTTTTCATAAATAACTAAACGCATTGTATTAGATCCAATATCTATAATGGCATACTGTTGTTTTAATATTTCTTTCAAACTTCTCACTCTTTCATTATCAAATTTCAAAAACATATTCTATTACTATTATACAAAATAGTTGTTTTTTGTAACAATATTGCTTTAATATTGAAAATATATACAATCACTTTTTGCGTATAATAAATACCTATTTTATTTATGGTATAATAATGAAAAATTGAAAGGAGATTCAATATGAAACCTTCACAACCACAATCTCAATTACAAAACCAACATTCTATTAATCGACTAGCTCAATCTATTTTCGTTGTGAATCGTCATGCTAAAGCAGCTACTAATCCTAAATATTTATACTGGTTAAAAAAGACAGCTTTAGAACGTTTGATTGCTGAAAAAAAAGCAATTAAAGAAGGATTGCATTTTTCTAGAAACCCACGTTTTAGCCAACAACAATCTGATGTCCTTATACGTTTAGGCGATTATTTTTTCCACATCCCTCCTACGAAAGAAGATTTTCGAATTCTACCGCATCTTGGTCATCTTGAATCCTCCTATCGAAATCCGAAAACAACCTTATCTTTAACAGTAGCAAAAAAAACACTTCAAGATTATATTGGTCCTGAAGCATTAAAACAAGAAAAAAAATTAAGTGAGCCTGTTCCATGGTATAGTCGTACTTATACAAAAAAATAAAACAGTTTGGCCAAGTGTAGGCCAAACTGTTTTATTTTTTCTCTTCTTTAATTTTAATATTTGCTTGTTTATAAAAAGCTACTTTTTCTGTATTATAAGACTTTGTAAATTCATTAAATTTATCTTTTTCTGACTCAATATCCTTATAAGATTGATTTACTACTTTTACTTTTTCACTAATATCTTTTAATTTAGTACCTTTATCTTGTAACATTGTATATAACTCTTTTTCTTGTTTTAAAGATTTGTTATAGCTGTCATACATTTTATTAAATGAATCGTGGCGTTTCTCATACGTGCTTTTCACTTTATCAGCTTGATCTTTCAATTTCTTATCTTCAATTTTCTTCACATACTTATCAGCTGACTTCACTTCTTCTTGCGCTTTATTTAAAACTTCTTTTTCTTTTGTAAGCACTTTTTCTCGTTCAGTTGTATTTTTCACTGCTTGATTCAGTTTTTCTTTAACAGTTTGATTATTATCTTTTCCTTCTTGAACAATCTGGTTATATAATTCTTGTCCTTCTTTCTCTAAAGTCTCAAGTTTTTTTGCATCTTCAAACATTGTTTTTTCTTGTTTAGCAGCGTTTTCAAACGCTACATATAATTCTTCTTCTGGTTTCGGACCGAAACAACCGGCTAATAAAATCATTGATAATGTAGTTACAATTGCTAATTTACTATATTTCAACATCTCTTCCTCCTACTTATAAACGACCATCGTGTAATATAAAAAAGTTATAAAATATGTAATTGTTCTATACACTCGCATCTTTTTTACGAAGATCATTAATATTGTTTGTACAAATTATTACTTGATATTACATTATTCTTTTTGAATTATTTAGCAATTCCATATCCATTTTTAAGTATACTACTTCGTGTTTTTTAAGGCCTGTTCACACTATGTATTACTTTAATATCCACGGAATTTCACCTCAGTCTTAATAAGACTATAATAGTTCACCTGATAAAAGGTGATCGCTCCGCTCTCACGTCTATCATTCCCTTTCCAGCTTTCTATCAATTAATCTCTTTGTTCATTTTACACAGTACAATCGATATCTCGCAACAACTTACAAATATTCTTTTCATTTCCTAAAAAGGAAAAGTGTAGAGCTTGCTTTCCTCTACACTTTTAAAATAAAACACACTGTGCAAATTGCATTGGCACTACCATCATAATTATATGCTTATTTCATATATTTTTAAAGACTTTTATTACAAACGTGGCGTTTTTTTGTAATAAAAGTCAAAAAAATGTTACAAATAAAACATCTTCCTATCATATATCTTCAAATCAAAGCTTCACTCATTTTCTTGCAAATTTCTATACTGGTACAATTGATTTTGCGACTTTCTCAACAGTTCTTCAAACGTTTTTCCTTCTACTGGATAGCTAGCTGCTCCAAATAAAAGAGTGACACTGAGTAAATCACCTTCTATTTCACTTTCAATATTTTTCATTAATCGTTTTGTTATTGTTGATGTTTCATGACCATTATCAATTGCTACAATAACGTACTTATTTTCATCCCACTTTGTAACAACATCGCCCTTCCGAATTGTCTTTACAATGGTACTCTCTAATTTTTGTACTAACACTCCCAACTTTTTTTCTTGCAACGTGTCTTTTAACCCTTCCCATTCTTTTACAGAAAGAATGTACACTGTAATATTACGAGAATCTCTTTCAGATAAAGCAGCTACTTTCCCAAAAAAATCAACAACAAAATCATTGCTTGCCATTCCTCCTACTTCCATACCCATACGCTCGTTTGTTCTTTTATCGTACCAATGTCCAAAATAATAACTTAGTATCATTTGCAATATATAAATAATAAAGACGGTATAAAATGATCGTGAATCCAGTTTTGCAATTACATCCTGAAGTGCAATCCATTCTGTAACTGCCACAGTATTGCCAAGCAATAATCCACTAATTTTTCCTTTATGTTTCATACTTTCCCCCCTTTTATACCAATATATGTTTCTATATCAATAATGTTTTTCTACAAAATAAAAAATGTACATATGCAATGTACATTTCTGATTAAGCTTGTATACCTTTTCTACTCTATTTCATATATATAATATATAACTTTTATAGAAAGGAGTAATCTATATGCTACAAAAAGAGAATCTATCAGATGCTATGCGTTTGCTAGCTGGTTTTCTATTATCATTAAAATTATTATTTACCTCTTTCGGGATACACTTTATTACAAACGATCAAATCGACGCTATTGTTAATGTTGTTTCATTTTTATTTATTCTATACTTTGGCTACAAAAATAACTATGTAGGAAAAAAAGGAATGGAGCAAAAGAAAATACTCAAAAAACACAACCTTCACTAAAAAAGGAACCTTTTGTACAGGTTCCTTTTTATCATTGACGCACAACAACTTCATTTGTTTGCAGTGGGCCATATGATATCTCTTTATCTTGAAATGTATATGTAGCCTGAAAGAATGTTTGTTTAAGAGCTTTATCTTTATTAGCTTTTATTTTACAACGTAGTTCCACCTTCTCATTCGGTAACAAATCATCAATTCGCCATCTAACAAGCTGGAATAAAAACTCACTTATCCCCTTATCAACTTTTAAAGAATTAGGAATATAAGCAAAGTAATCTCGAATCATATGACTTACAACAACTCTCGAAATCATTTCTACCCCTTTATTTTCCACTTCAATTCTCATAATAAGTATGTCGTTTACATCGTAGGTCAATTCATACGAAAATTGTTCTGTATACATACTACCAATTTGTAATGTAACGGCTACTTGAGGAAATTCGTTTTCCTTTTTCGATCCGTCAATCCACAATACTGGTTGTAGCGGTATTGAATACTTTCCTGTATCCGAAATTCGTCCCCATATTTTCATAATATATATTCACCTCATTTCAGATGTAACATACACACAATGAATTCCCCAAATTCCTAAAGCTTGCTACAAGCAATGTTTAATATTTCTCTTCCTTTTATCCTATTCGACAATATGAAGAAAAAACCATTTTTCATCTATTAACAGAAGGTGTTCTTTATGAAATTTTTTTACAATTTACTTCATTCCCTTCATAGCAATATTCGTATGGCTCACTCGTTCTCTACTCATACGAAAGAATATTTTGACGGAAGAAAAAATTTGCCTTATAGTCAAATTTGACTATAATATTCTTTATGGCATATAAGTGCACTTATGGAAAAGAAATTAACATCAACTATACATTTAAATTTTTTATCCACTGCACTCAAAATTTAATATAGTTTACTTATTTCTAAAGGAGGGTTATATTTGGAAACTCAACCATTAAAAAAAGAAGCCAACAAGACAAAATTTGTTGTTGCTGGTTTACTGCTTGGTATATTAATGGCCGCAATGGATAATACAATCGTTGCAACCGCAATGGCAACAATCGTTGGAGACCTGGGAGGATTTGATAAGTTTGTTTGGGTCACATCAGCTTATATGGTAGCAACAATGGCAGGGATGCCTATCTTCGGGAAACTTTCTGATATGTACGGGCGGAAACGTTTTTATATTGGTGGCCTCATTCTTTTCTTATTCGGTTCTGCGCTCTGCGGAACAGCTTCAAGCATTGAGCAATTAAGTATTTATAGAGCTATTCAAGGGATCGGTGGTGGTGCCCTTATGCCTATCGCCTTCACAATTATGTACGATATCTTCCCACCAGAAAAACGCGGGAAGATGACAGGACTATTCGGTGCTGTTTTCGGGACATCTAGTGTATTCGGTCCTTTATTAGGTGCTTATATTACAGACTATATAAGTTGGCATTGGGTCTTCTATATCAATATTCCATTAGGACTTATCTCCTTTTTCTTCATTACTAAATACTACAGTGAGTCTCTAGAATTTAGAAAACAAAAAATTGATTGGGCTGGTGCTATTACACTTGTCATAAGTATCGTTTGCTTAATGTTCGCATTAGAACTTGGTGGTAAGGAATATGCCTGGAATTCTACTGTAATTATTGGCTTATTTACAACAGTAGTTATTACGCTTATTATTTTCTTCTTTGTAGAACGAAAAGCAACCGAGCCTATTATTTCATTCCATCTATTTAAAAAACCTTTATTCGCAGCTAGTCAAGGAGTTGCCTTTTTCTATGGTGCCGCTTTCATTATCTGTACAGTTTATATTCCAATCTTCATTCAAGGCGTCCTTGGAGGTTCCGCCTCTAATGCTGGATTAATTTTAACACCAATGATGGTTGGTTCTGTAATTGGAAGTCAAACGGGAGGACAATTAGCTTCTCGAACAAGCTATCGTAACATTATGATGGTATCTGGTGTCTTCTTCGTTCTTGGTATTTATTTATTAAGTACTTTAACAATGGACACACCTCGTTTACTCGTAACACTATTTATGATTCTCGCTGGGCTTGGTGTTGGTTTCTCATTCTCAGTATTAAGTATGTCTTCTATTCACAAGTTGGAAATGCGGGACCGTGGTTCGGCGACATCAACAAACTCATTCTTCCGATCACTCGGTATGACTCTTGGTGTAACGATTTTTGGTACAATTCAAAATCATATTTTTACAGATAAACTAAACTCTGTATTCCCCCCTGAACTAGCAAAATTAGCTCCAAAAGGCGGAGACACAAGTTTCTTATTATCACCAGGCGCTACCGCAAAAATTCCTGCTGAAATATTAGCGGGTATTAAGGAAGCTCTCGCTACATCTATTGCGAACACATTCTTCTGGGCACTCATCCCGGCTGTACTAAGTATTATTTGTATTTTACTTATGGGAAATGAACGCCTCTTTACAGGCCCTAAAAAGAAAGAAAAACAAAAGCAAGTTAGTTAATATAAAAAAGAAGCGGCATATCCCTTTATGAAAAAGGATATGCCGTTTATAATATGTATAAAGTTTTTATATACAGGAGTTGAGACAGCATGAGCATGAAATTAGTCATTCTCGGCTTACTACTCGAAGGAGATAAACATCCATATGAAGTGCAGCATATTATGAAAGAACGACAAATGGATTGTTACATTAAATATGCTAAAGGATCACTTTATTACGCCTTCGAGCAATTAGAAAAGCAAGGGGCAATTCATATTACAAATGTAATTAGAGACACAAATCGACCTGACAAAACGATTTTTCATATAACAGAAGAAGGCAAAAAACTATTCCACACTTTACTATTAAAACAATTCGAAGCCAAAAACCAAATATATAAACCTATTTATTCAGCCTTATCTTTCGCTCACTTTAGCAATGATCACGAATTAGTTCCTATTTTAGAAAAAAAGAAAAACGATACTCTTCAATATTTACATACTATGCAAACGATATATGATTGTAATAAAGGAAAGGTTCCACGTGCACAACTATATATTTTGCAAAGTGTAATTGAGCATATTACAGTTGAATTACAATGGCTAAACACCCTCCTTAAAGATGCTATAGCAGGCCGACTTTCAGAAGTTGCTATAGATGAAGATTGAGCTATGAAAGAAGACATCCCTACTTCTTTCATAGCTCAATTTCTCTTTTCATACTGTAATATTATTCGTTACTCCAGAATATAAAAAGTCAGAATACTAAGAAATAAAAACTTTAGAATTTTCTTATTTTAAAACAGTAGACAAAATTCCAAAAATTATGTTAAAATTTGTTTCAATATCATATCGCTTGTTAAATTCCTTTCAAAAGGAAAATAGGTACACGAAAGTTTTGTTTCGTGTTTAAAAGGGAAGCTTGGTGAAACTCCAACACGGTCCCGCCACTGTAAATGCTGAGATTTCTTTTTGGTGCCACTGTGAAAACGGGAAGGTAAAAGAAATTATATGAAGCATAAGTCAGGAGACCTGCCTGTTTTAACAACACTGATAGATTCACGGATGATGATGAGGTGTTAAAACAAAAAGGAAGGCTTATTTTCTATGTCTTTGTACTTTTTGTTATAGGTATTTCCTAGTAAACGGAAATGCTTACTTTCAATTAGGGAGGAATTTAAAATGGCAATTCAAACAAGTAACTTAGGTTATCCACGTATCGGACTACAACGAGAGTGGAAAAAAACATTGGAAGCTTTTTGGTCCAATAAAATCGATGAAGAACAATTTTTAACAACAATGAAAGAAATTCGCCTTCAACACGTAAAAGTACAGCAAGAAAAAGGGATTGAACTCATTCCAATTGGCGACTTTACATATTATGATCACGTTTTGGATACTGCCTATATGCTAGGATTTATTCCATCACGTTTTTCTGAGTTTACATCTTACCTTGATGTATATTTCGCAATGGCGCGTGGCTCTAAAGATCACGTAGCTTCCGAAATGACAAAATGGTTTAACACAAACTATCACTATATCGTTCCTGAATATGAAGAGGGATTACAAATCTCTTTAAAAGATAATCGTCCACTTCGCTTATACGAAGAGGCAAAACAAGAATTAGGAATAGATGGAAAGCCTGTTATTTTAGGACCATATACTTTCTTAAAATTAGCTAAAGGCTATACACAAGAACAATTTCCTACCATTTTAAAACAGTTAGTTGCACCTTACGTACAACTGCTTTCAGAACTACATGCAGCTGGTGCACCAGCCATTCAAGTTGATGAACCGATTTTCGCTTCTTTAACTAAAAAAGAAGTTCAACAAGCAAAAGAAATTTATGAAGCTATTCGTAAAGAGGTTCCAAATGCGACTCTTCTTTTACAAACATATTTTGATAGCATAGAAGAAAACTATGAAGAAATTATTACATTCCCGGTATCCGGTATTGGATTAGATTTCATTCATGGTAAAGAAGGTAATCTAAATGCTATTTCAAAATATGGATTCCCAGCTGATAAAACTTTAGCTGTCGGTTGTATAGATGGCCGTAACATTTGGAGAGCTGACCTTGATGAAGTTCTTGAGTTATTTACAACGTTACAAAAACAAGTCCAAACGAAAGATATCATCGTTCAGCCTTCTTGTAGCTTATTGCATACACCAATCGATAAAACAGAAGAAACTCACTTATCGACTGAGCTGTTTGATGCGTTAGCATTTGCAAATCAAAAATTAGAAGAGTTAGTTCTTATTCATTCCGCTCTCACTCAAGGTACAGAAAGCATTAGTAATGAGCTGGAAACATATCGAAACGTACATCATACAATTCGTTCATCTGCTGCACGTAACCGAGAAGATGTCAAAGCAGCACGAACAGCACTAAAAGAAGAAGATTTTTCACGTCCTCTTCCATTTGAAAAACGATACGAATTACAACAAGTTGCTCTAGAGTTACCGCTATTACCAACAACGACTATTGGTAGCTTCCCGCAAACGACTGAAGTTCGTCAAACGCGAAAAGAATGGCGTAACGGTGTTATTTCAAATGAACAATATGAACAATTTATTGAAAAAGAGACAGAAAAATGGATTCGTTACCAAGAAGAAATTGGGCTTGATGTCCTTGTACATGGTGAATTTGAAAGAACTGACATGGTCGAATATTTTGGTGAGCGTCTTGCTGGTTTCTCATTCACTAAAAACGGTTGGGTACAATCATACGGTTCCCGCTGCGTAAAACCACCTGTTATTTATGGTGATGTAGCCTTTATTAACGGCATGACTATTAAGGAAACAGTTTATGCACAAAGCTTAACAGAGAAAGTTGTAAAAGGAATGTTAACCGGACCTGTTACAATTTTAAATTGGTCCTTCGTTCGAAATGATATTCCAAGAAAAGAAGTTTCGTATCAAATTGCACTAGCTCTTCGTCACGAAATTGAACTACTTGAATCTTCCGGAATTAGAGTAATCCAAGTCGATGAGCCCGCACTTCGTGAAGGAATGCCACTAAAAGAAAAAGATTGGGATGCTTATATTACATGGGCAGTACAATCCTTCCTTTTAGCAACTTCTTCTGTAGCAAATGAAACACAAATTCATACTCATATGTGTTACAGTAACTTCGAAGATATTGTTGACGCGATTCGCGCATTAGATGCAGATGTAATTTCTATTGAAACATCAAGAAGTCACGGAGAATTTATTGATACATTAAAACATACAACATATGAAAAAGGCATCGGCCTAGGTGTATATGATATTCATAGCCCACGTGTACCGAGTAAAGATGAAATGTATAAAATCGTAGAACAATCTTTAGAAGTATGTGATCCTAAATATTTCTGGATTAATCCTGATTGTGGTTTAAAAACGAGAAGAACAGAAGAAGTTATTCCAGCTTTAGAACATATGGTGCAAGCAGCGAAAGATGCTCGTTCCCTTTTAAAAACAAACGCATAACAAAAATGGGTTATCCTTTTCTCAGGATAACCCATTTTTTATTCTTTACTTTCAAAAAAGAATTCATATTGTATTTTATATAATTCATCATCCGTTGGCTCTTCAAGAGGAATTGCTTGTAATACAACTGTATACTCACCATTTGGAATAGGTATTTGAAATTTATTAGAAAGAATACTCGTTATAACGATACTTTCATTTTCAACTGTAAAAGGAACCGTAATCGTTCTAACTACTTCTTCTTTTTCAATATGTTTCCCTGGGGTCACTTTCACTTCACAAGTATAATCAGAAAGTGCTTCAAAAATAACAGTTCCCTCTGCCTTAGCATAACCTCTTTCAAAATCTTCATCAGTCCAATCTACATAAGGCTGCTCACCGTCATAGTTCATCAACATTAATTGCGAATAAGAAATCGTTAACTCCATAGTTCCCCTTCTCCTTCATTATGAAATATACAACTACTACTTCACTTCAAATTTTACTCGCGTACCATCTGGGTATTTATCTAACTTATTCCCTACCCAAGAGCCTGCTCCACGGTTATCCGCCGGACTTATATATTCAATATGTGCTCCTTTTCCGCCTTCCTTGCACATCGCCATTGGCCATTCATCACGATCATACCCTTTTTTTGATGGATATGGTGCTAACGACAATTTCCTTCTATCTGCAGCACCACCACGATCGATTGTACAAACTTCTGAATGCCCTTCTTTTATAGCATCCGTAATATGTTTTCCTGTCTCTGGATAACGTTCTTTCGGAAATTCTAACACTTGATCATACGTATTCGTTTTCTTTACACTTGTTTCCTCTGGCACAAGTACTTCATAAACTGCTACTAAAATAGACAGAATTGCGATAATTGAAATGATAATACCTTTTAATTGCTTCATGTATACCTCCATGTTTCTACCAGTTTCTTTTCCTCCGTTATTATAACAAACTTCTCCTGTATATGTTTTCAGACATTATTTTAGTTATTCCTTGCCATTCCGCCAAAAATTTTCATTTTTTCACTAATGCTGTAGAAAACTAATAGCCTTCCGACATTCTTTTTCAAAGGAAGTCCTCATAAAAGATTGAAATGATATATACGATACTTTTTGGGGAGGAAATATGATGGAAGCTACCTATAAAACGAAAGATGTCACGAATAAAACAGGCATCCCAAAACATATAGTTCGCAAATATAGTCAACTGTTAGAGGAACATGGTTATATGATTTCCAAAACAGCTGATGCTCGTATTTATAAACTTGATGATTTAAAATTATTGAAATCTATACACGAAAGAGCTGCTACATTACAAGAAGATATTTCAGAAACGATACCGATTATTTTAAAAGAAAAAGAGGCCCCACCTGTACCAGTTATACAAGATAAGCAAGAGATACAAACGAAAGAAAAAGAAGATGGGCGTAACTTTGAGGAGTTCATGTTAAAACTTGAAATGCTAGCTCAATTAAATGAGGCAATTATTCATCAAAATTCTACTTTAATTACACAAAATCGTTTAAAGGATGAGAAACTAGACGAATTGATGCAACAAGTTTATGTAAAAGAAGGCTCTCAAGAAAAAATGCTTCAAGAGTTAGTCGATCACGCCGCTCAAACAGATGCACTGCAAAAAGAAAAGATGGACTTATTAATGAATCATATGTATAAACGAGAATCCAAACAGGAAGAAAAAATGAATAAACTTGTTAGTCAAATTTATAATAAAGACAGTAACCGTGATGCACAGCTTATGCAAGTTATTCGAGAAATTCAAGAAACAAAAAGAATGGTTGCTGCCTCAAAAGAGCAAAGCTTCTTTCAATCATTTAAAAGTTTATTTAGCCGAGCAAAACAAGAAAAAACAAATGAATAAACAATATAAAATAAAAAGTTACCTTTCATCGGTAACTTTTATTCCTTATTTTGTACAGCTGGTAATATAATAATTGCTTCAGTGCCTTTTCCACTTTCACTCTTATATTCCAATGTACCATTATGCGCTTGTAAAATACTAAATGTTACCATAAGTCCTAATCCTGTCCCTTTTTCTTTTAAAGAATAATATGGTTGCCCAAGCCTTGCTAACTGTTCTTTCGTCATACCAACACCACTATCTTTAACTCTTATTATGATTGTTTCATCTTTTTGAATAGCTGTTACTTTTAAATATCCTTTATTTCCTTGAATTGCTTCAATACCATTTTTAACAACATTCATAATAGCTTGCTTCAATTTTGTCTTATCACCAATCGTATAAAGACTTTCTGAAATTTCAACTTGTAAATATACACCTTGCATCGCTGCAAATGACGACATAAGAGTGGTCATTTCTATTAATTGGGCTGATAAACAAATGTGTTCTTTTTTCTCAATTTGCGGCCTTGCTAAATTTAAGTAATCTGAAATAATTTGTTCCGCCCGATCCAATTCAGCTAACACGAGACGCATATAATCCTTATTCTTCACATCTTCCGTACTTTCTAGCAATTGGATAAATCCACGAACAACAGTTAGTGGATTTCGAACTTCATGTGCCACACTTGCTGCTAACTCACTTACAATATTAAGCTTTTCTGATTTTTGCATCTCTGTACGTAGCAATGCATTTTCATTTAAATATTCAGTTAAATACACCTGGAATACCATTGTCATGACCATGATAAGCGAGGCAAATATAAATCCGCTATATATTTGCGAAATATACGGTGTAAATCCTGTTTCCAAAAGAACATTAATCATGCCTAATACTAAAGAAACAAGCACATAAAATGATGAAATCATAAATGCTAAAATTAATTTCTTATCCCTTGAAAAAAGAGACCATTTCTTTGATAAAAATAGCGGAACTATCAATAAAAATATTACTTCTAAAACTGGAAGAAAGCTCATTCCCTTTAGTAACCATTCATATGCAACAAAAATAACCGCTGGGATTAAACCAACAATCCCACCATATAAAAAACCACTGACAATTGGAATGGGGTGAAAGTTATACCCACACACATTGCCAAAACAAATAGAGTATGTCATGGAGAGAACGAGCGTAACGCTAGATAAAAACATAATAAAGTAACGATTTGGCTTCGGAGGCATTTCTTGATAGCGATTTAAACGAATCGCTTCATATAAAAATAGTGGCAAAATTATGATGGCAATTTGAATCAATAAATCACGGATAAGCTCCATAACCTCTCATCCCCTATATGTATTTTGATATGATTATATCATTTTATAGGTGCATTTGTTTTAAAATTTTGATTTTTCTTAACATATTTGTTAATTCTTTGTTAACAACTCATAATAATTGTTACAGATTTTCGAAATGATTGTAAACCCTGTACCAAATTTCCTTCGTGCAGTATACAATGAATACGGATTACAAAGAAAATATAAAAATACTTTTTTAGACGGACAACTATAGCAAAATACAGCATATAATCCATACTATCTATGTTTACAAATAAGTGATCATTACTTTAGTAGGAGGAAGATAAATATGGCGGGTACTACGCTTGTTTTAAAAGAAGAAAATTTGGTTGTTCTAGAAAATGTTGAAAAATCAGTATATGAAGAGTTACAGCATAAAGCGGGAGAAGAAAACTGCACATGTGCTGTGAACCAATCAGTCGTTCACCTTGGCAAGGTATCCTCTGTACTCTGGAATGAAGATGAAATAGATTGGGAATACGGATATTAAAAAGTCGCTTATAGCGGCTTTTTTTCTCTTTTCTCTCTCTTTCTAAATAACATATACAAAGCGTAATCATAGAAAATATGATAAAATGAACTTAATTTTCAAACGGAAGAAAGGGAGATACAATGGAACAATTCATTAACCCTAGAGTGAAGGATATCCAAATTTCTGGAATCCGTCAATTCTCTAACATGATTCAAAACTATGATAATTTGATTTCTTTAACAATTGGACAACCCGATTTCCCTACACCTTCTCTCGTGAAAGAAGCGGCAAAACGGGCTATTACAGAAAACTATACAAGCTATACACATAACGCTGGTTTACTAGAATTACGTAAGGCAGCTTGTAACTTCGTAAAAGATAACTACGATTTACATTACTCACCTGAAAACGAAACCATCGTTACAATCGGTGCTAGCGAAGCAATTGATGTTGCATTCCGAACGATTTTAGAGCCAGGAACAGAAGTAATTTTACCTGCTCCTATTTATCCAGGTTACGAACCCATTATTCGATTATGCGGTGCAACGCCTGTTTTTGTAGATGTTCGTGAAACTGGATTTCGTTTAACAGCTGAAGCACTTAAAAATGCTATTACAGAAAAAACAAGATGTATCGTACTACCGTATCCTTCTAATCCAACTGGTGTAACTTTATCAACAGAAGAGCTAAAAGATATTGTAGATGTTTTAAAAGATAAAAATATTTTCGTCCTTTCAGATGAAATTTATAGCGAGCTTGTATATGAACAAAAGCATACATCTATCGCTCATTTCCCAGAAATGCGTGAAAAGACAATTGTCATTAACGGTTTATCTAAATCACATTCTATGACTGGCTGGCGTGTTGGACTTTTATTTGCACCAAGCTATTTAGCAGGACACATATTAAAAGTTCATCAATACAATGTAACGTGTGCTACTTCAATCGCTCAATACGCTGCAATTGAAGCATTAACAGCAGCTAAAGACGCACCAAAAATGATGCGCCACCAATATAAAAAACGCCGTGATTACGTATATAATAGACTCACTCAAATGGGATTAACAGTTGAAAAGCCAACAGGTGCATTTTACTTATTCCCATATGTTGGTCATTTGACATCTTCATCATTTGATTTTGCACTTGATCTTGTCAAAGAAGCGGGACTAGCTGTAGTTCCTGGAACAGCATTCTCTGAATACGGTGAAGGCTACCTTCGCTTGTCCTATGCGTATAGTATCGAAACTTTAAAAGAAGGCTGCGACCGATTAGAAGCCTTTCTAATGAAAAAAGCTAAGAGTTAAACTCTTAGCTTTTTTATGCATAATGATCACAAGTTTGACGTTTTAGTAATTTATGAGGAATAATGATACACTTTGCAGTGGATTCTGCATTCTCTACTTTATCAACTAAAGCTTTTGCCGCCTCATATCCTAGCTGATAAATATTCACATCAACTGTCGAAAGTGGAGGGCTCGCAATTTCCGATAATAAAGCATTATTAAAGCTTACAATAGAAACATCTTTCGGTACAACAAATCCTTTTTTAGAAAGAGCACTTAACACACCAAGTCCAATTAAGTCATCCGTTGCCATAATTGCCGTTGGCGGTTGCTGCAGTCCCATTAATTCCTCAACAGCTTGTTGACCACTTTCCCTCGAAAAATCAAAATGTAAAATATATTCTTTTGGTAATACAATGTCTGCTAATTTCAAGGCATCACTCATACCAGCTAAACGATCTCTCGTTACAAGTAAATCTGATCCACCACCAATGAACGCGATTTGTTTATGCCCTAATGAAATTAAATATTCTGCCACTTCTCTTGCAGCTGTATAATTGTCATTATCTACATATGTAATTTCATCTTTTCGATCATATGGTTTTCCTATTAAAACAAACGGGAAATTTTGTTCATGTAAATATTGAATAATCCGATCATTCTCCCTTGAATATAAAAGAATAATGCCACCAATTTGGCGTCCTTGTACCATCTTTACGACACCATTAAAAATTTCTTCTTCCGTTTCACCTGTCGACATGTAAAGCGCATAACCTTCTACGTGTGCAAATGAACTAATCCCTCTTATAACTTCTGGGAAAAATGGATTTTGAAAAGCTTTACTTGCAGAACTTGGCATAACAAGACCAAGTGTTTTCGTCGTTTGGTTCGCAAGATTTCTCGCATTTAAATTGGGATGATACCCTAATTCACTCATCACTTTCCTAACACGGCGCTTTGTCTTTTCACTTATACTTGGATTATCAGCAATTACACGAGAAACTGTTGATGGTGCAACATTCGCTTGCTTCGCCACATCTTTAATTGTAACTGTCATAAAAATCCCCCTCCTCTCATTTCTCTGCCATTTTTCATATATTTTATCTCGCACTCATTGCAAGTCATAAACTTTCATTTCTTATATCTTGCAAAACTAATCCTATTCTCCCTCTTCATGTATTGTAAGGGATATAGCTATTTTTTCCTATACTATAATATACTATTTATTTCACTTCTTTTCACATGTGATGTCAAATCTCTTTTCATCTCCCTATAAACTTATTTATAGGGAGATGAAAAGAAAAATGGGACGTAATGTCCCATTTTTCATCCTTTTGTACCTCCAGCTGTTAAACCAGAAATAAAGTATTTTTGTAGTGATAGGAATAAAATTGAAATTGGGATCGCAATTAACACAGAACCCGCTGCAAACGTTGTAAATTCATTACCGAATTTCTTCGCAACCATTTCATATAATCCAACTGCTAAAGTATAATTTTCTGGTGTTCGCAAAATAATACTCGCTAAAATGAAATCTGTAAATGGACCAATGAAAGTAAATAACGCTACAACCGCTACGATTGGCTTTGCAAGTGGCATAATGATTTGCCAAAAAATACGAAAATGCCCTGCTCCATCCATTCGAGCTGATTCATCTAGTTCTTTCGGAATCGTATCAAAATACCCTTTCATAAGCCATGTATTCATCGGAATAGCCCCGCCTACATAAATTAAAATTAATGCAAGGTGTGTATCAATTAATCCTGTTAATTGAGCTAATACGTATAAAGCAATTAACGCTGCAAAGTTTGGAATCATTTGCAGAATTAAAAATGTTAATAAACCATTTTTTCTTCCAACAAAACGATATCTCGAAAATGCATAAGCAGTAAAGCTAATTGCTAACACTGAGAAAATCATCGTTAAAACACTTACTTTTAATGTGTTTTTATACCATAGTAAGTAATTACTATTCTCTAGATCTAATAACTTACGATAATGATCTAACGTTGCATTTTGTGGAATAATACTTGATCCAGATAAACTATCACCCGGATTAAACGATGAGCCAATAATCCATAATAACGGATAGAAAATGATGGCACACATTACGAAAATAACTAAATAACTTAATGAGAGACGTAACATCTTCTGTCTTTTAATATTCATTTACATCATATCCTCTTCTTGGAATGATTTTGTTCTCTTAAATTGCCATAACGCAACTGTAATAACGATTAACGATAATATCATTGTAAGAGCTGCTGCTTTTCCATACTGCGCTGAAGTCATCGTTAACTTATAAATCCATGAAATTAAAATATCCGTTCCACCTGCGTCTTGTCCAGCTACAGCAGGACCTCCACCGTTAAATAGATAGATGATACTAAAGTTATTAAAGTTAAACGTATATTGCGTAATTAATATTGGTGCTGTTGCATATAACACAAGTGGCAATGTAATTTTGCGAAACTGTTGCCAAGCTGTCGCTCCATCTACTGTAGCCGCTTCATATAATTCTCCCGGAATCGATTGCAGTATACCTGTTGTCATCGCAAAGATAAACGGGAACCCAAGCCACGTTTGAATCATAATTAAAGCAATCTTCGCCCAAAATGGATCTGTCATCCAAGCAATCTTTTCAATTCCGAATAAAGCTAATACTTGATTGTTAATCGCTCCGAATGTTTCATTAAACATACCAGAGAAAACAAGAATAGATACGAATGCTGGAACCGCCCACGGTAAAATGAAGATTGTTCGAATAATCGCCTTTCCTTTAATACCGGGCTGATTTACGATAATCGCTAAGAAAATACCAAGTGCAACTTGTAATGTTGTTGCAACGAATGTCCAAATGACAGTCCAAGAGAATACACTTACAAATGTCTCTCTCCACATCGGTAAAGTGAAAATATCAATAAAGTTTTTAAAGCCCACCCAATCTACTAATTTAGCTGGAGGAGAATGATATAAATCATAGTTTGTAAATCCAATTAAAATTACGAAGATGATTGGAAATACGACCACAAAGATAAGTAGTAGAAAACCTGGTGAAACCATTAAATAAGGAAAACCTTGATCTAACAAATTACGGTATTGCTCTTTTACAGAATTTAACGGTGTTCCGATATCACGTTTCTTTCCATTTTGGTATGCATCGTATAAGTTAAATGCATATATGCCGAGCCCAAAAGCGATAACGATAAGGGCCAAGATTCCTTCTACTAATAGAAAGACAGAATGGTCACGCGGAACTTCTGTACCAAGCGTTACAATACCCCATAATCCCATATTTAATAAATCAGCAAAGGCTACAATAAATGAACCTGTTAATACTAGAAAAATAAGACCTTTTACAAATTGTTTATTATACATTTGGCCCACGCCTGGAATGATTGATAACATGGTTGCCATTTTTCTATGCTTTGAATGGTTTAACCCATTTGCTGGTTCCATAGATGTTTGCATGTTCCTTCCCCCTTTTTTCTTCCTACATGGAAGGGAGAGAATTCGTGCCTCTCATATTCGAGGCACGAATTTCACCTTATTTTTTCTTGTTATGATTTGCCTCAATATTACCTTTAATTTGTTTCACTGCACTATCAAGCGCCGCTTTTGGTGCCTCTTTATCTGTAACAACTAATTGAAGCGCATCTCCAGCTGGTTTCCAAACTTCTTGCATTTCTGGAATGTTTGGCATTGGAATTCCATTTTCAGATTGCGTTGCAACTGCTTTTGCAGCTTCGTTATCTTTAATAATTGGATCTTCCATTACTGATTTTACTGGAGGAATTTCTTTTGTTTTCTCAAATCGAATTTTTGCGTTTTCTTCATTTGTTACCCACTCAGTGAATTTTGTAGCTAAATCATTTTGTTTAGAGAAACTTGTTACATGCCATCCTTTAACCCCAACAAACGTTTTCATTGGTTGACCATTTGGTAATTTCGGCATTGGAGCAACGCCATAATCAATCCCGTTCTTTTCCATTGCTTGGAACGCCCATGGGCCATTCATGATAGAAGCTGCTTTTCCTTCATTGAATAGTCCATCAGCAGCAGGCCCACCTGATTCACCGATAATACCTTTTGGGAATAATTTTTCCTTGTACCATTTTTGAAGATATTCAGCACCTTGTACTGCTCCGCTAGTATTTAATCCAACATCACTTGCATTTGGCTTTCCATCTTTTTCACCAAATACATAACCGCCCATACCTGCCATGAATGCATTAGCAAAGTAGAAATTATCTCCTAATGCTAAAAATCCGTACTTGCCATCTTTCGTAAACTCTTTTGAGAAGTTAAACAGCTCGTCCATCGTTTCTGGCGCTTTTGGCATTAGTTTTTTATTGTAAATAAAGACTGGTGTCTCAATTGCTTTTGGTAAACCATATAATTTTCCATTATATGTCTGTGCTTCTATTGATGAATTAGTAAATTTACTCTTTACAGCATCATCTGCTTTCACTTCAGAAAGTAAACCTTCTGTTACTGCATTTCCGATTTGATCGTGTGGCAATGTTACAACATCTGGTCCAGTCCCCGCTGGCCCATCAAGGCGTAACTTCTTCACTTGATCTGTCATTTGCATTTCAACAACTTTTACTTTTACTTTATATTTTTCCTCAAAGCTTTTCACTGCTGGTTCTAAACCAACACCTTTTTTATCATCTTCCCAAACAAGAAGATCATAGTCTTTTTTCGCTTTACTTTCCTCTTTTTTCCCTGAATCTTTCGGTCCACATGCAGATAACATACCAATAGATAATGCCGAAACCGTTAATAATGATAATGCTTTCTTCATCCCAAAAACCTCCCTAAATTGTCTATGTACCTCAGTAACTGAAAACGTTTGCATTTAATAGTTTAATTGAAGCGCAAACAATATCTCAAGTCTATGAAAACGTTTGCGCTATTTGTCTATCATTATACATTCTTTTATTCATTTTGCAAATATTAATTTAAAAATTATGTCATTATACTCTTTATACATTGACTTTATATGAAATGAATACTACTCTTATAAGCAATATTAAAGCTACGAGAAAGGCAATCGTTTGCAATATAGGCTTTATTATTACACTTAAGGGAATACTATGTATAGAGATATTGAAGGGGGATTTTCTATATGTTTAAAGAAGCTATTTATCATAGGCCGAAAGATAATTATGCATACGCTTATGATGAACAAACAATTCACATCCGAGTACGTACTAAGAGAGATGATATTCAAAGCGCCGATCTTATTTACGGTGATCCTTACGAATGGAAAGACGGGAAATGGATATCAGCAAGTACACCCATGAAAAAAACGGGTTCTACTGCATTATTTGATTATTGGTCCATTTCAATCGAACCAAAATTTAAGCGCTTACGTTATGGGTTTGAATTAAAATCTGAAACAGACACTCTTATTTATGCAGAGCGAGGATTCTTTTCTAGCATTCCAAATGATGATGTTGGTAACTTTTTCTGTTTTCCATTTATTCATGCAGATGATGTATTCAAAGCACCATCTTGGATTAAAGACACCATTTGGTATCAGATTTTCCCTGAGCGATTCGCTAATGGCGATAGTACGCTGAATCCAGAAAACACCCTTCCTTGGGGAAGTGCGAATCCAACTCCAACTAATTTTTTCGGCGGAGATTTTTCTGGTGTTATTCAAAACCTTGATTACCTTGTTAAGCTTGGCATTTCCGGAATATATTTCACACCTATTTTCAAAGCTCATTCAAACCATAAATATGACACAATTGACTATATGGAAATTGACCCACAATTTGGGACGAAAGAAACTTTTAAAGAGCTCGTTGAAGAATGTCATAAGCACGGTATAAAAGTAATGCTCGATGCTGTGTTTAATCATAGTGGATACTTTTTCGAGAAATTTCAAGACGTACTAGAGAATGGTGAGAAGTCCGCATATAAAGAGTGGTTCCACATTCATGAATTTCCGATTATAACCGAACCACTTCCAAATTATGATACTTTCGCCTTTACACCGTATATGCCTAAATTAAATACAGCTCATCCAGATGTAAAAGAATACTTACTTGAAGTAGGACGTTATTGGGTACGAGAATTCAATATAGATGGCTGGCGCCTTGATGTCGCCAATGAAGTCGATCACAACTTTTGGAGAGAATTCCGAACTGAAATAAAGACACTAAATCCTGAAGTATATATTTTGGGAGAAATTTGGCACGATGCCCTTCCGTGGCTACAAGGCGATCAATTTGATGCTGTCATGAGCTATCCTGTTACAAACGCTCTACTTTCTTACTTTGCTAACGATTCCATTAAAGCAAGTGAATTCATGAAGCAAATTACAGAATCTCTACATTCCTACTCTATGAATGTAAATGAAGCAGCCTTTCATTTATTAGATAGCCATGATACTCCAAGAATTTTAACAACATGCAACGGAGATAAAAATAAGTTGAAATTGCTCTATGTATTCCATCTTTCTTTCATCGGCTCTCCTTGTATTTATTACGGAGATGAAATTGGTATGGATGGCGGCATGGACCCTGATTGCCGTAAATGTATGATTTGGGATACTAAAGAACAAGATCATGCATTATTTACCCATATACAAACATTGATTTTATTACGGAAACAACATAAAGCATTTGGAGGACATGGTACTTTTCAATTCATCGAAGCAAATGATGAACATAATTATATTTCTTATACGAAAACATATGAGGATGAAACTATCTTTTTCGTTTTAAACCCTACTAATAGTGAAGTTACAGTTTCACTCCCTCTTCATGTTACTGGTAAGAAAATAATTAACATTTATACAAACGAAGAATTTTCAGCAGAAGCAAGTGTATTACAAGTTACACTTCCTCCATATGGATTCTCCATATTAAAATGGTAATCCAAAAAAGCCTTATGCCAAGTTTGAAGTGGCATAAGGCTTTTTCTTATTTCAATTTGAACACTATCGCTTCATACGGACGTAATGGAATGTTATCTATTGATCCGATTTCTACATCGTAATTGTGTATAAATAACTCTGATTCACTATAACTAATATCCTTAGGCATTTCAAATACACTTTCATCCGCAGTAAAGTTTGCAATAACAAGTAGTTTTTCATCTCCATATGTTCTTACATAAGCAAAAATAGAAGGGTCATTATCTAATATTAAATCATATGATCCATACACAACTATTTCATTATTTTTGCGTAGTTCAATTAATTTCTTATAGTAATAAAAAATTGAACCTTCATCTTGGATTGCTTGTTTCACATTAATCTCTTTATAGTTAGGATTTACAGTAATCCAAGGTTCACCTTTTGTAAATCCAGCGTGATTCTGATCATTCCACTGCATCGGAGTTCTAGCATTATCACGACCCTTTATATAAATAGATTCCATTACTTTTTCTATATCTTCACCATGGTCTATCACTTTTTCTTTATACATATTTAACGTTTCAATATCTCGATATTCATCAATTGACTCAAATCGGACGTTCGTCATTCCGATTTCCTCTCCTTGATAAATATATGGCGTTCCTTTCATCATATGAAGAACTGTCGCTAACATTTTTGCTGATTCAATGCGATACATTCCATCATTACCAAAACGAGATACAACGCGAGGCTGATCATGATTATTCCAATAAAGGCTATTCCATCCGGTATGCTCTAATGCTTTTTGCCACTTTGTTAAATTCTCTTTTAAAGTAAGAAGTGAGCATGGTTTTACATCCCACTTTCCACCTTCTCCTGAATCTAAATCCATATGTTCAAATTGGAATACCATTTGCAATTCTTTTCGTTCTTCTCCAGTATACAATTTCGCTTCTTCTGTCGTTACACCAGGCATTTCACCAACCGTCATAATATCATAATGCGATAATACTTCCTCATTCATTTCATGTAAATATTTATGAATGTTTGGACCGTTCATAAAATGCTTATGACCTGAAACATACCCCTCTGCTTCTGTTTCAACAGCTGGTAATCCCTCTTCTTTAGAAATAAAATTAATAACATCCATACGGAAACCATCAATTCCTTTTTCTAACCAAAACTTCATCATTTCATAAACATCTTGTCTTACCTTTTCATTATCCCAATTTAAATCTGGCTGTTTTTTAGAAAACAGATGTAAATAATATTCATCTGTCATTTCATCATACTGCCATGCAGATCCACTAAAAGCAGCTCCCCAGTTGTTCGGTTCTTTTCCTTCTTTTCCAGGGCGCCATATATAGTAATCTCTATATTTATTATCTTTTGATTTACGTGATTCAATAAACCAATTATGTTCATCAGATGTATGATTAACAACTAAATCCATCATCAATTTCATATTACGTTCATGCATTTCATGTAATAGCTCATCCCAATCTTCCATTGTTCCGAACTCGTTCATAATTTTACAATAATCGCTTATATCATAACCATTATCATCATTTGGAGATTCATAGACTGGTGATAACCAAATCACATCAATCCCTAACTCTTTTAAGTAATCTAGCTTTGAAATAATCCCTTGAAGATCTCCTATACCATCACCATTACTATCCATAAAGCTACGAGGATAAATTTGATATACTACACTTTCTTTCCACCATTGTTTTTCCATTATGCTACCCCATTTCATTCATCATTCATTTTTCTCTTTTTTAAGGTGCAAACGTTTTCATTAATGAATGATAACAGATTCTATCTCAATTTAAAATAGCGCTTACAATTTTTATTGTTCTTTTTCTAAGAAAACATATGAAAACCACTAATAAATCTCCAATAAATGAAAACGTTTTATTTTTTTATTTATTTTTTGAATCTATTCGTTTATAATGAACTCAAAGAAAACGTTTGCATAATTATTTCTAGGGGGAAATACCATGGCAGAACTTAAATTAGAAAACATTTATAAAATATATGATAATAACGTAACAGCTGTAACTGATTTTAATTTACACATTCAAGATAAAGAATTTATTGTATTTGTCGGTCCTTCTGGATGCGGAAAATCTACAACATTACGAATGGTAGCTGGACTTGAAGATATTTCAAAAGGCGAGTTTTCAATTGATGGTAAACTAATGAATGATGTTCCTCCAAAAGATCGAGATATCGCTATGGTATTCCAAAACTACGCTCTTTATCCACATATGAGTGTATATGATAATATGGCATTTGGATTAAAACTTCGAAAAATACCAAAAGATGAAATCGATCGTCGTGTGAAAGATGCAGCAAAAATTTTAGGACTTGAACAATATTTAGATAGAAAACCGAAAGCATTATCAGGTGGACAGCGCCAACGTGTTGCTTTAGGTAGAGCAATCGTTCGAGATGCAAAAGTTTTCTTAATGGATGAACCATTATCAAACTTAGATGCTAAACTCCGTGTTGCAATGCGCTCAGAAATTTCTAAGCTACATCATCGTCTTGGAACAACAACAATTTATGTAACACATGATCAAACAGAAGCAATGACTATGGCTTCGCGTCTTGTCGTTATGAAGGATGGAAAAATCCAACAAATTGGAACTCCAAAAGAAGTATATGAAACACCAGAAAACATTTTCGTGGGTGGATTTATCGGCTCACCAGCTATGAACTTCTTCCGTGGTAAATTGACTGAAACCGATTTCGTTATAGACAATACTATAAAAATTAAAGTATCTGAAGGAAAAATGAAGATGCTACGTGAACAAGGCTATGTAAATAAGGAAATTGTTTTAGGTATTCGTCCAGAGGACATTCATGATGAACTACTATTTTTAGAAGCTTCACAATCTACTGCCTTCACAACAAAAATTGAAGTCGCTGAGTTATTAGGTGCTGAATCCATTTTATATATGAAACTTGGGAATCAAGATTTTGCGGCACGTGTAGATGCAAGACATACGTTTTCACCTGGTGACCAAATTAAATTAGCATTTGATATGAATAAAGCGCATTTCTTTGATAACCAAACTGAACAACGTATTCGCTAAAAAATTTATCTTTACTATACACATATAAAAAACCGTCCACATATATTGAGGGCGGTTTTCATTATTATACTAGGGCTTCTACTGTATGAAATGATTGTCCTTTCGTGCCAATAATACCGAAAATCGGTAAATCACTAAGCACCACTTCTTCTTGCTGTTTCATAAAAGATGACGTTAATTGTTTTATCTCTATCCAAACGTCATTAATACAAAGTACATTGGAATCGTTCTCTTGTTGGCGAGAAAAAATAGAATCTATTTTATATAAACCAGCATTTTGAAAAAGCATGTCAATGCGACTGAATGCATTCAAAGTAATGCTAATAACGCGTTGCCAATCTCCTTGCTTTTCCATATCATAGAATACAAAAAGGGCTTCTCCGCCTAGATTCGTAATTTCCTCCACTGTTGCTTGTCCACTCTCTTGATCAATGTCCGTTACAATAACTTTTGCGCCTTGTTTAGCCAACAAAAGAGCTGTATTACGTCCAATACCGATGCCACCGCCAGTTACGATAGCAACTTTTCCTGCAAGCTTCATTTTCATTACCCCTTCTATAAGTCTTACCGTCATTCAGTATACTCCTTTATGAGATTATTCTGCAAGCAAGAAAAATTGCCATTCGATTTGTAAACGTTTACTTTTTATCCTTCTTTTTTCTTACTCTTACGCTGATCAAGAACTAGACCGATAAAAATAAGAATGCCCCAAAAAATTATGCTACCTCCTGTCATCTCAACTTCCCCCTTATTATATAAAGTAAAACTTTAATCAGCCCCAAATGGTGAGATAAAGATATTATTTTTAATCATTATACCATTATCTTAATTTTCAATCTATTATAAATAGAAATGACACATTTTAGCTTTTCCTTACTGTAAATATTCACAATATACTTATAAAATAAAAAAAGACCCTTTTATATATAAAAGGGTCTTTTTTTATTTTATTATACAAGACTTATTATTTTCGTCTTTGTAATTAAGTCCTGAAAACCGCAATTGTCTTTGCGGAACAACATCATATATACGTTACATATTAATGGAATTCCTAATAGCAATACGTTCGGTAATAACACTACAAAAAATCTTATAATTAATGTTTGCAACGTTAGCTTTTCACTCTTCAATGAAATTAATTTTATTCTCGTTACCTTTTTGCCAAGTGTAACACCGTTCCAAATAAAGGGTAATACAATAAAATATATCGCCATTAATATGAAAACTACTGCGAAATCATATCTAAAATCACCTAAGCTTATATTAAAGCGCTTAAACATAGCACTATAGTTTCCGGTCATAATAGCTACTACTGCACCATACATAACCGAGATTAAAAACATGTCAATTAGGGAAGCACCTATGCGATTCATTACAAGCGCTGGACGATGCATCTTTAACTTCATTTTATGTCGACTCCTTCATATCCTTCTTTACCCGTCTCATCGTACCACTTCTAAAAAACATTGTAAACTAGCGTTTCTCTTACTTTTCTTGTACAATTTGTTACAATAGCATTATAAAGGAGGTTCCCATATTGAAAAAATGGATAATCCTATTCGTCGCCTTCCTATTAACTGGTTGTGCAGGAAACACAAGTCACTTAACTTATACGGTTAACGATGAATACGAACTCATACGTACTTCTGGAAATGCATTTGAACTTTTCCCCTCGCAAGATGCTGTATATGCCACACAATACATCCCTGCAAAAATTACAGACATTGCTTGGGATGATAAATACATTATTGCAAAACAAACTGAGGAAAAATCAGATCCAAATAACCCTGACGCAGCAATTGCAAATAAAAAAAGTGAACATTATTGGATTATTGATGTAAAGCACAATAAACGTTTCGGTCCCTACAATGAAAAGCAATTTAATGAACAAAAAGATGCGTTTAAAATTAAGGTGCCTTTTCAAAATGTAGATTCATACATAAAAGAAATAAAAAAACAGTCAGCATAATATTTGTATGCTGACTGTTTTGTCTTACATTATTTTAGTGAGATGTTAAACGTTTGTGGCTCTTTTACAACATCTTGTGTTTCTGAATCTCCTGCAAGTAAATCATCAGTTGTAAACTGAATATCCTTTACCTTGTCTTTTCCATCGTCAAGTATTAAACCAATAATACCATCTCTTATTTCACCAGGCTTATAGTCTTCTCTTGATACATTTTTTGTACCAACTAACGTATCTTCGTCATATAAAAAGTTTTGAGTGGCTACTTTAAAATGTTGCTTACCATTAATCATAACATCATTCATAGAGAAAAATTGCATATTTTTATTTCCGCTATTCTCCACTTTATATGTAATCTCAACGTAACGAATTGTATTACTAATCTCTGT
Organism: Bacillus cereus group sp. BfR-BA-01441; assembly: GCF_022663075.1. Classification (NCBI taxonomy): domain Bacteria; kingdom Bacillati; phylum Bacillota; class Bacilli; order Caryophanales; family Bacillaceae; genus Bacillus; species Bacillus cereus group sp. BfR-BA-01441. The sequence goes on along the minus strand of NZ_JAKUEU010000013.1, from coordinate 37,294 downwards.
TCCACTTAGCGATGCATATAATTCTGCATCTTCTTGGCTTACTTTATCCCCTAATCTACGTTTTACTTCTTCAGGAGTTAGTGCCGTGTATACTTTCAATGTATTTTTTGCCTTTTCACTCATTTGTGATAAAGAGATTACTTTCACATCTTGTACGTGAATTTTCATTGGCGCTACTTCAAATGTTTGATTCACAGAATGCATCTGCTCTAACTTGAAAGTACCCCATCCTGTTTCTTTCACTTTTTGTCCTACTTTTTTCAGCTCACGCCCACCATATTCTTTCGTTTCAGGAATAGATTCTTTCTTCTTCGGTTCAGCTTTCTTTTCTTCTTGATGGAAGCAACCACTTAACATAAGAAGAAAACTACATAAAACAAAAATACTTTTCCATGCTTTCATCATTTCATTTCTCCTAACGCTATCATTCATGAATATAAAATTAGTCCCTTGCTTTGTAAACTATAGAAACAATGACAATTCCACAAAATGAACTTGTCAGTCCAGATACTATTATACCTCCAATTTGGAAAATATGAAAATAGGGGTCTAGGAACGCATGCACGATAAATATAAAAGCTGTCACAATGATTATCGAAACCCAATACTTTCTTTTTTCTAAAGCTACAATCATATCTTTCCCTGTTTCATCTTTATACTTCCATAGTACGTATAATAGCAATAATAAGCCAACACATGTACTCCCATGTTGCATATATTTATACAATGGAATACTGTGTAATTCAATTTGTAACAATGCTATTTTCATAACGAAATAGCCTGTATTATGAGTAAATGCATCCCAAACGACATGCGTGAGCATACCGAATAATGCAGAATAGCAAAATACAAAGAATTCTTTCCAGGTATGTAGCCCCCACCTCTCATCTATTGCATATGAATAATAACCAGCAAACGGTTTAGGCAAATGCGTTATAAACGGCTTTTTTAAAATGTAATGATATATGTATGCGATTAGAAATACAAGCGGTAAATTTAAATATAAGAACCCAAGCCACGTATGCCCAATAACACCATACGGTCTAAAGTGTAAAAAATATTCAAAGTCAGGCGCCATACTACCTAATATAAGAGCCGTTACTGACATATATTTAGAATGCTTTTTCGCAAAAGGAAGAACTGCTGCTGGATGTGCAAATGTAAACGGCATACTTTAACTCCTTCTCACATTTTCAGTAGAATACCATATATCATAACGAGAGAATGGATCTTCATGCAATATTTATTTTCACATTGGAATATGATAGTTTAAATGATATAATCCACATAAAATATTCAGAAAATAAGGAAGGGATTCAGGTGTCATTAACACTTGTATTTGCTGCTTTTTTAGAATTAAAATCCGTTATGAATTGAGGTTTATATATTGATTGACGTACCCTTTTTACAAAATGTCACATTAAAAAAAGAAAATATCCCTAGTTTTTCCGCATATCCTTACTGCTTACCCGCTATCCGAACATTACAATCACTAGCTTTCCATCCAAATGTAACATTCATTATTGGAGAAAACGGAACGGGTAAATCAACATTACTTGAAGGAATTGCAATTGCGTTAGGTTTTAATGCAGAAGGTGGAACGAAAAATTTCCGCTTTAGCACAAACGATTCACATTCATCTTTACATGAATACCTTCGAATTTCAAAAAGTTTCAATACACCAAACGACGGTTTCTTTCTTCGCGCTGAATCTTTTTATAACGTTGCTTCTTATATTGATGAAATGGATGCTGATCCAGAAGCACGCGGAAATCCAGTTATTGATTCATATGGTGGTGTCTCACTTCACAAACAATCACACGGTGAATCATTCTTTTCCTTATTTATGAATCGTTTTTCAGGACAAGGTTTATACATTTTAGATGAGCCTGAGGCCGCTCTATCACCAATGAGACAACTTTCCATGCTCATTCGAATGCATGAACTAGCGGAACAAGGTTCACAATTTGTTATTGCGACGCATTCTCCTATTTTAATGGCTTACCCTGAATCTACTATATACTCTTTAACACAAGAGGGGATTCACGAATCCACATTAGAAGAAACCGAGCATTACCAAACAACGAAACTTTTCTTTGAAAATCGTGATCGATTATTTCATCATCTATTTGAGTCATAAAAAAAGAAGCAGCAATAGCTGCTTCTTTTTTATAGTGCTTCTATAAATAAGGCAACCCCGATACCGCCACCGACGCATAAAGAGGCAATTCCTTTTTCTAACCCACGTCTTTTTAATTCGTGAATTAAACTTACCGTAATACGAGCCCCTGTACAACCAATTGGATGCCCAAGTCCTACGCCACTACCGTTTACGTTCACTTTTTCACGGTCTAAACCTAACTCTTTCTCTACAGCTAAATATTGAGCCGCGAAAGCTTCATTAATTTCAAGTAAATCTGCATCTTCTAATGACCAATCCACTTTTTCTAAACCTTTACGAATTGCTGGTGCTGGTCCAATACCCATAATTTTCGGGTCTACTCCAGCTACTGAATATCCAACAATTCTAGCTAACGGTTGTAAGCCTTTTTCTTTTGCTTTTTCTTCGCTCATTAATACTAGAACTGCACTTCCGTCATTCAGGCCAGATGCATTACCTGCAGTTACAGACCCATCTTTACGGAATGCTGGTTTTAACCCTGCTAATTTTTCCGCTGTAATATCTGCACGTGGATGCTCATCCTTCGAAAATACTACTTCTTTTCTACGTTCTTTTATTGTAATAGGAACAATTTGATCGTCAAAGTGTCCAGACTCGATTGCCTTCAGTGCCAATGTATGACTGCGAAGAGCAACTTCATCTTGTTCCTCTCTTGTAATTTCATATTGTTCAACTAAATTTTCCGCTGTTTCACCCATCATAATATGGTGAATCGGATCTTCTAACACTTCCCACACCGTATCACGAATTTCTCCGTGCTGTAGACGTTGTCCCCAGCGGTGCTGTTTCAATGCATAAGGGCTCGAACTCATCGCTTCTACTCCACCTGCAACAACAACATCACTTACACCTAATTGGATTTGCATTGCAGCTGACATAATTGCTTGCATACCTGAAGAACATTGACGTTGGATTGTATATCCCGTAACTGTGTCAGGAAATCCTGCCGCTAATGCAGCTGTTCTCGCCGTATTTGCTTCATCAGTTCTTTGAATACAATGACCTAAAATTACTTCATCAACTTCATGTGGTTCTACCCCGCCTCGTTTTACAGCTTCCTGAAGTACAGGAACAGCTAATTCTACTGGCGTTACATTTTTTAGCGCTCCTCCAAAAGTTCCAATTGGCGAACGAACTGCAGCTGTAATAACAACATTATGCATTTTGTACTTGCCCCTCTCTTATGTACCCTAGTCAGTTTTTAGGTGAAATTCCATAAGATGTATATCTACAACTATCATACTATAAACATACTAAAAAATCAAAATATTTAATATAATAAAAATAGAAGGAATTAACCTTCTATTCTGTCAGTGCATATAAAAACTTTTGTAAAATTTTCTCTGTCGTTTCATTCAATTTTGGCAACTTATCTACTGGAAAATATTGAAGTTTCAACCCTTCATGATCGAGCTTTAATTCCCCGCTCACATGATGTGCCTGATACAGATGAATGACATTGAAAATTTCATCGCCATTCGGATAACGGAAATATACTTCTTTTCCTGATAGAACACCAAGAAATTGCATTATTTTTGCAGTTAACCCCGTTTCCTCAAATAACTCTCTACGTGCCGTTTCTTCTGTCGTTTCACCCAGTTCCATCGCCCCGCCAGGTACACCCCAATCATATGTATCTGAACGATATTGAAGCAATACTTCTTGATTATCATTTAATATAATGATTGCTGATCCTACGAGAATAAGCGGTCTTGTACCAACGACTTTTCGTAACTCTTCAATATACCCCATATGTAAATTCCCCTTTCCCTAACCTCCCTTATCATAACAAAATTTCTCTCTTTTTGTTCATGTAATTTTAAAGAAAAAAAGGAAGCTTTCGCCTCCATTTTTTCACCTTTATTTCTTAAAACTTTCATATTTTACAGCTTCAAAAGCTTCCTCAATTTCATCATTACGATAATGGACATATGTAAAACGGCCCAATTCTACTAATCTTGCTATTTCCTGTAACGCTTTATGCTGCTCATATGTTTCTTTCAGCTTAATATGTACATAAAACTTCATTAAAGGATGTTCATATAAAGGTTCTCCCACCTCTACATATACATCTTCAACCCCTTGTACAACTCTTACATAACTCGCAAATTGATAAAGTGCTTCTCTGTCTGAAACGATTTTTAATGTATACATATATTCTCCCCCTTTCCTTTACTATATCAAAAAGACGACCACACAATGTTATAGAACTATGAAATTTTTTCGACTTGTCATCTATATATTCAATAAAGAAGGCGTTTATCCATACATGACATCTTTTTCCCACATATATTATAGGAAGAACTTTTTTCATTTGAGGTGTTCCTTATGGATCCATACGTCAATATATGTATTTGTATTACTCCCGGTGCCGATATTTCTGATGACCGCATCGCAAAAGATTTAGCTGTTGCAGAATCAATTTGGCACCCCATTACATTTCAAATTCAAGAAGTAATTGTATTAAATGAACTTTTCCGTTTTTTTGACCGTGAAATCAGTTATAAAAATTCCATTCAAAGTCAAGAAAAGTTGGCATCCTTTTTCCAAACATGTGTAAATGAAGCTCCTGAATGCGACCTTTATATTTGTTATATTGGCAGTGATTATTTCAAAGAAACAGCAGTAATTGCCTGCGCTTATTCTTTAGCAAAACAACAGCAACTTACTGGCTATATCGTTTTAACAAATTCGGCTGCCCCTATGAAAAATATATATACGCTCGCTCACGAAATCGGTCATATTTTATTTACAAGACGTATTCATGGAAAACTTACTCATGCAGATCCTCATTCTCCAACCGGCTCGGAGCACCACCCTTCTCCAACAAATCTTATGTATCCGATAGTCCCTCGTCCAGAAAACGTTCATATTCATTCCTTATTAACAACAGAACAAAAAGCGCTCTCTTTACAAAGCTCTTTACTACAAAGAAAAAAACAGTAACCCTCATGTTACTGTTTAAAACAACTTGTTCCAATCAACAAACCAAATCCCGGCTGCTAGAAATAAAAATAGACAACTAAATGTAAATGTAATCCCTCTAAAAATCCCTATATAATATTTCTTTGGAAATAATTTTTGGTATATCCAGAGCAGCCGCTTTCCTATTAAACCGAAAAACAGAATATATCCTGATGTGTAATCTAATATATTAATAAAATAGTCAACATATATCCTTTTTATAAAAGAGTTATTGTTAGGTTAACCTTAGAAAACTACTACTCAATTTACCTATAAATAATACTGTCTCTCTTTTTATTCGTATACTTTCCTTTTTCTAATTTTATATGAATTTTCAAAAGCATATAAATAACAATGAAAAGAATTATTTGTTGTACATACATTCCAATAATACTTGATAAATCTATCATTACGAATACATATTCCAATGCAATTGGAACTAGTAAATACGCCAAAGTAAACCAACCACCAAATTTAATATTTACAATAGCTGCAAATAGAACTACTATTCCAACAAGAATGAAGCTTTCTGTCGCAGTAAATTTAATAAATGTTGTACCATAAAAATTATTTAATAATGCAATACTGAAAATTGATAAAAACCATATCGCACCACTTATATACATAATTAAAAATTCAGTTCTTTTACGCTTAAATGAGGCTGTTCTCATGCCCCATATTAATACACTAATTCCTACAAAAATCATAATTGGATATCCGATTAATTCAATTAAAGAATAAGACAAACGATGGTCGACTTCACTAAAAAATACACTCTTCATCATCGTGAATGCTAATAAATTTATAATGAAATAAAGCAATAATTTATAATTCCCTTTTTTATCAACTTCCATCTCTTTGGCAAGTTGATTTGCATACTCTTTTGGAGCATGACCGAATATATCATTTACACTCTTCCCTCTCTTTTCTCCTTCTATTAAATGAACTTCCGCATCTTCTATAAAGAAAAGAATATCAGCTTCTCTAATGCCCTTTGTTCGTAAATACCCTTGAGTATCATCTAAAAACTTTTGCCCTTCATTCGATAGCACTTTTATCACCCCCTTATTTAACCATTTCTCTTCTATTCGTCTTCATCATAATTTCAAGGAAAATTAAAATAAACAAACTTCCGTATAAACATATAATTTGAAATAGCATTGGCATGAGATCTTCAGATGTAAATGTTTTAAACAGTAACATAATAGAAAGTGGAATGATTAAATATAAGTTTTTAAACCATCCTTCAAAATATATATTTATCGCTACTGTTATGATAAAAATCCCACCAGCTAATATATAACTTTGGACTTCGGTGAATGTGAGCATTTTTGTAGGATATATCACATCTAATATCGTAACAGCTCCTAATAAAAACAATGGAGCAATCATAACTAAAGACCACATGGAAAACCATGTTTTTGTAAAGCTTGTGACGAAGGTCATTTTGCGAAGCAGAAAATTAGGACCTATAACAACTAAAATCAATGAAAAACTGTAACCGATACACTGAATAAGTGAAATCTGTAACATTCCATTATTCACTATTAAGATAGAAGCAATAATCCAAAAAGATACGATATTCATTACTGTAAAACCAATTTGCTTCCACGTTTCCTGTCTATCTCTTTCCATCACTTTTACAAGTTCATTTGCATATTCTTTCGGTGAGCTTCCGAAAATATCTTCTACACTCTTCCCCTCACTCTCACCTTCTATTAAATGAAGTTCTGCGTCTTCTAAAAAGTTTTCAATATCACTTTCTTTCACACTCTTTGCCGTCAAAAATAATCTCATATCTAACAAAAACTTTCGTGCTTCACTTGATAACATTATTTTCTCCTTCCCTTCCCTTCAAGTAGACGTTCTACACTACTTTGCATCGCTTCCCAGCGATCCATAAATTCATCAAGTGCTTCCTCGCCTTTTTCTGTTAATGTGTAATATTTTCTCTTTGGACCAGATGGAGATTCCTTCATTACGCTTGTTATTAGTCCTTCTTTTTGCATTCGTATTAATAACGGATAAATACTTCCCTCACTCGCCATTGTAAAACCATACTTTGCTAGCTTCTCACTCATTTCATAACCGTATATTTCGCCTTCAGAAATAATAGCAAGTAAGCATCCTTCTAAGATCCCTTTCAGCATTTGACTTGTCGACATAATTCAAATCCTCCTACTATCTTGTTTTACAAGATAGATAAGCGTAAGTATCTTGCTTTACAAAATAGTATAGCAAAGACTATTTTGCAAAACAAGATAGCTAACGATATTTTTTCCAAATGTTTGCAGGAATTTCATTATAGCTTCTCTAAATAGAGCACTATGAAAACTTTATTATGAAGGGATGTTTTTCATCATGGTTACAAATCGAGTTGTCTTTTTAACAGGTGCTGCGAGTGGTATTGGATATGAAATGGGAAGTGCTTTTGCAAAAGAAGGTGCAAAAGTTGTGATTACTGATCGTCTTGAAGAACGTGCGAAAGAAGCTGCTGAGCAATTACAAAGTGAAGGTTTTCAAGCTATCGGTTTAAAATGTGACGTTACATCTGAAGAGGAAATTACAGCATCAATTTCTCAAACAGTTAGTCATTTCGGTTCATTAGATATATTAATTAACAACGCAGGAATGCAACACGTTTCACCCATTGAAGACTTTCCAACGGAAAAGTTTGAGCTACTAATTCAAATTATGCAAATTGCTCCGTTTATCGCAATTAAGCATGCCTTTCCGATTATGAAACAACAAAAATATGGTCGTATTATTAATGTCGCTTCTATTAACGGCCTTGTCGGGTTTGCTGGAAAAGCTGCCTACAATAGTGCAAAACATGGCGTAATTGGATTAACAAAAGTTGCCGCTTTAGAAGGTGCTACGCATGGTATTACTGTTAATGCCCTTTGCCCTGGTTATGTCGATACCCCTCTTGTACGTAATCAACTACAAGACTTAGCTACTACACGAAATGTACCACTTGAAAATGTTTTAGAAGATGTTATTTATCCACTCGTCCCACAAAAGCGCTTATTACAAGTACAAGAAATCGCTGATTATGCTATGTTTTTAGCGAGTGAAAAAGCTAAAGGTATTACTGGTCAAGCTGTCGTTATCGATGGTGGCTATACTGCTCAATAAAAAATAAAGTTTGCTCAAGAAGAGCAAACTTTATTTTTTATCGCGAGGATCTTCGTACTTTAGTAATTGCCGCGGGAGCTTCTCAATTGCAACAATTACCCCCTCTAATTTACTTTCAATACGGTGGAGTAAATATAATGTTACAACAATTGGAAACCCTACATTACCTATCATCTTGATCCACTCTTCCATCCTCTTCTCCTCCTTTCATTATATAAGTAAGAGAAAACAATGCATTTAGGCATAAAAAAACAAGCTATTATGTATTAGCCTGTTTTTCAAATAATGATGCAATTTCTCGTTTATAATCCCCGCTTATAATACCTTTCTCAGTAATAATTCCTGTAATTAATTCGTTCGGTGTTACGTCAAATGCAGGGTTATAAACATTCGTTCCAATTGGTGCTACTTGTTTTCCAAAGATTTTCGTAACTTCTGTTTCATCTCTTTCTTCAATAATTATTTCGGCTCCAGTTTCTTTCGTAACATCAAATGTTGACAGTGGCGCAGCAACATAAAATGGGATATCAAAGTGCTTTGCTAAAATAGCTAAATTCATTGTCCCTATTTTATTTGCCGTATCTCCATTTGCGACAATTCGATCCGCCCCTACAATAATTGCATTTATTTCTTTCGTTTGAATAGCATGAGCTGCAGTATTATCTGTAATAAGGGTCACATTAATATTTGCTTGCTTCAATTCCCAGGTCGTTAAGCGACCACCTTGTAAAACTGGTCTCGTTTCACACGCATATGCATGTAAACGCACACCTTTCTCTTTTCCAATATAAAAGGGAGCTAATGCAGTTCCATATCTGGCAGTTGCGATACTTCCAGCGTTACAGATTGTTAAAATATTATCGCCATCTTTAAAACATGTTAACGCATATTCCCCAATATTTCGGCACACCTCTTCATCTTCCTGCTGAATGCGAAGCGCTTCTTCTTCTAATGTTTTTTGTGCTTCTTTTATTGTAGTAATCTCTCGAATAGATTCTCTCATACGATCAATTGCCCAAAATAAATTTACTGCTGTCGGGCGTGACGTTCCTAAATAATTACAATCTCTATTAAACTTCTTTTGAAATTCTTCAATATGTACAATGTTATATTTTTTTGATGCAAGCGCCAAGCCAAATGCAGCTACAATTCCAATTGCAGGCGCTCCTCGTACTTCTAACATTACGATGCTTTTCCAAACCTCTTCAATAGTCGTCAATGTTTTGTATTCTGTGCTATGCGGCAATTTCGTTTGATTTAATACCGCAATTGCATCACCTTTCCAGCTTACAGATCTCGGAACAGTAACAATTGTACTCACGCTTTTACGCCCCCTGAAACTGTCTGTTGAAATAATGTTCGAAACAGTTGAATATCAGCACTTTTAGATTCATATTTTATTAGTTCTTTACCTAAGGATAGCGCTTGTTTCTTAGCTTGAATTCTTGTTTCTTTATTTTCTATTTCATCTAAATCTGCTACATGAGCTAAACCAATTGTTCTACGAATCAGTTCACATCCGGCAAATCCAACTGCATCAGTAAAGATATTTTGCAAAATAATTGGTAACCATTGTTTTTCTTTCGTATATGCTTCTACACCTTCTCCAATCCATAACTTTGTAAAAGTTTCTACAAAATAACTCCACGTCTTTTCTATATGGAAAAATAGTACACTTCTTTTCTCTTCTTCTCTAGATAAAGCATTTAATAATAGATTTGCAATAAATTGACCTATGTCAAATCCAAATGGGCCATATGTCGCAAATTCTGGATCAATCACTTTCGTTTCAGAAGGTGACGAAAAAATACTACCAGTATGTAAATCACCATGAATAAGAGTTTCTTTTCTTGTTAAGAACTTATATTTATATTGTGCTACTTTTAGTTTTAAAGTTTTATCACTCCAAAGTTCATCAACCACGAGCTGTAAATCTGGCTCATAATCATTTGTATCATAATGTCCAAACGGATCTGTAAACACTAATTCCTCTGTAATTTTACAAAGGTCCGGATTTACAAAGGTACCTTCTAGTACCCTTTTCTCTTTTGACTGTAAACCAAAATCTGAAGTGTAAAATAAAACATGTGCTAGAAAACGACCAATATGCTGGGATAAAAGCGGATATTCTTCTCCGTCTATTAATCCTTTTCTTGTAATTGTTAGTCTTGATAAGTCTTCTATTACCGTTATCGCTAACTCTTCGTCATGACTGTACACTACTGGAACATAATCCGGTACATACTGCGCAAAAATTTGTAATGCCTTGCTTTCAATCGTTGCTCTTTTTATAGACAATGGCCAGCTTTCACCAACTACTTTCGCATAAGGCAGTGCTTGTTTTATTATAATGGATTTCTCTCCATCATCTAATTTAAACACGTAATTTAAGTTTCCATCTCCAATTTCATGACAAATGACATTTGCCTTCTCTTCAAAATAGCCATGATCTTTCGCATATTGTACAGCTGTTATTTCTGTTAATGAATAATATCCCATCTTCTTCTCCCCCTTTTTAAATTCAGAGGTTTTTCTAACATAGAAAAACCTCTTTCCACTAAGAAAGAGGTTTGAAGTTTATCTTCTCCCCTCTTATCTGCCAGAAAGTTTTACTTTCTGCTGGAATTAGCACCGTGCCTTTTGGCGTAATAAACGCCCCATTTCACAATGGTATTACGGTCGGTTGCTGGGCTTCATCGGGCCAAATCCCTCCACCTGCTCTTGATAAGAGTTGTATAATTTTTTGAATTTTTAACTTTATGTTGAAGACTATACCAAGAATAAAAATCACTTGTCAACATTTTATTTGTATAATTCTGGACGGCGATCCGCAAAAACTGGAATTCCTTTACGTACTTCTTTAATTTTCTCGAATTCAAGCTCTCCAAATAAAATTGATTCCTCTTCATTCGCCTCTACTACAACTTCACCCCAAGGATCCACAATTAAAGAATGACCTGCAAACACATTATTCGGATCCTTCCCTGCTCTATTACACGCAACAACATAACACTGATTTTCAACTGCTCTTGCTTGCAATAGCAAACGCCAATGTGCTAAACGAACTAATGGCCATTCAGCTACAACAAATAATACTTTTGCCCCTTTAGCAGTATGAACACGCATCCACTCTGGAAAACGAATATCATAACAAATTGTTCCAGCGCATTCAACATCATCTAGCTTAAATTCGCCCGTACCATTACCAGCTATTAAATATTTATGTTCATCCATAAGCTGAAATAAATGTACTTTACTATATTCGTTGACTAACTGTCCTTCATTATTTACAACATACATCGTATTTGTAACGCCTTGCTCTGTTTGCTTTGCTATGGACCCACCAACAATATGTACATCATATCGCTTCGCCCATTCTATTAACTTTTCTTTCGTTTCCACTCCATCCCTATCTGCAATTTCAGAAAGTCTCGTTAAATCATATCCTGTTGTCCATAGTTCTGGTAAGACGATAACATCTGGCCTTTCCTTCATAGCTTCACTTATTTTATTTTTAGCATTCTCAATATTTTTTTCTACATCTCCAAAAACAATATCCATTTGAATACATGCGACTTTCATTTTTTCAGCCCCATTCTTATTTTTCTCTTTACAAAATACTGGAAAGATTATATCATTTGTCACTAGAATTGTAACAACTTTCAAAAGAGGTGGAAAGTATGAAATTATTTCAACCTTCTGAGATAGTAACATCATTGCCAACACAATTTTTCGCTTCACTTGTTGCAAAAGTTAACAAAGTCGTTGCAGCTGGTCACGATGTTATTAATCTAGGTCAAGGTAATCCAGATCAACCAACACCGCAGCATATCGTAAAAGCTTTACAAGATGCTGCCGAAAAGACCATTCATCATAAATATCCGCCATTTCGCGGACATGAAAGCTTAAAGGAAGCCGTGGCTACATTCTATAAACGTGAATATGGCGTCGAATTAAACCCAAAAACTGAAGTTGCTATTTTGTTTGGTGGGAAGGCTGGACTAGTAGAATTACCGATTTGTTTTACAAATCCTGGTGATACGATTCTCGTTCCGGATCCAGGTTATCCAGATTATTTATCAGGGGTTGCTTTAGCAAAAGCACACTTTGAAAGAATGCCACTTATTGCAGAAAATAACTTTTTACCAGATTATACGAACATTGATGCCTCTATTGCAGAGCGTGCAAAATTAATGTTTTTAAACTATCCAAATAATCCTACCGGTGCTACTGCATCAAAAGATTTTTTTGATGAAACCATTCACTTTGCTAATAAACATAATATATTAGTTGTTCACGATTTTGCTTATGGCGCTATCGGATTTGATGGTCAAAAACCTGTTAGTTTCTTGCAAGCAGATGGTGCGAAAGATATAGGAATTGAAATTTACACATTATCAAAAACTTTCAATATGGCTGGCTGGCGCATCGCTTTTGCTGTAGGGAATGAAAGTGTGATTGAAACAATTAACCTATTACAAGATCATATGTATGTTAGTATATTCGGTGCAGTTCAAGATGCCGCTCGAGAAGCGCTATTAAGTTCACAGTCTTGTGTAATAGACCTTGTAAATAGTTACGAATCTCGAAGAAACGCTCTTATTTCAGCCTGTCACTCAATTGGTTGGAATGTAGACATTCCAACAGGATCGTTCTTTGCATGGCTTCCCGTTCCAAAAGGATACACCTCTGAGCAATTTTCTGATATTTTACTAGAAAAAGCACATGTCGCAGTTGCTCCTGGTGTCGGATTTGGTGAGCATGGCGAAGGGTATGTCCGTGTTGGTCTCTTGCATACAGAAGATAGATTACGAGAAGCCATTAATCGAATTGATAAATTAAATTTTTTCAAAAAGTAATTGACAACACGAAAAATATCTGACAAAATTCAGTTATCTTAAAAATTTAAACATTTCTAAATACTTCTTATCAAGAGCAGGTGGAGGGACGAGCCCGACGAAACCCGGCAACCGATCTACAATTGTAGACACGGTGCTAATTCTCGCAGCATTACGCTGACAGATAAGGAGCTGGTTGTAAAAAAACCTCTCCTTAGCTGAGAGGTTTTTTTATTTAACTAGGAGGTTATAACAATGAGCGGAATTATAGCGACGTATTTAATCCATGATGATTCACATAACTTAGAAAAAAAAGCTGAGCAAATTGCACTCGGTTTAACAATTGGCTCTTGGACTCATTTGCCACACTTATTGCAAGAACAATTAAAGCAGCATAAAGGCAACGTCATTCATGTTGAGGAATTAGCTGAACATGAACATACCAATTCGTATTTACGTAAAAAAGTAAAACGCGGAATTATTAAAATCGAATATCCGCTATTAAACTTCAGTCCAGATTTACCAGCGATTTTAACGACTACATTTGGAAAGCTATCACTTGATGGCGAAGTAAAACTAATTGACTTAACTTTTTCAGACGAGTTAAAAAAACATTTTCCTGGTCCAAAATTCGGGATAGATGGTATTCGAAATCTTTTACAAGTGCATGATCGTCCCCTTTTAATGAGTATTTTTAAAGGAATGATTGGACGAAACATTGGGTATTTAAAAACGCAATTACGCGATCAAGCAATTGGTGGTGTAGATATAGTAAAAGATGATGAAATATTATTTGAAAATGCATTAACACCACTTACGAAACGCATTGTATCTGGAAAAGAAGTTTTACAATCCGTATATGAAACATACGGACATAAAACGTTATATGCCGTAAATTTAACAGGACGAACTTTTGATTTAAAAGAAAATGCTAAACGTGCAGTGCAAGCTGGAGCTGATATTCTATTATTTAACGTATTTGCTTACGGACTAGATGTACTACAATCACTTGCAGAAGATGATGAAATCCCAGTTCCTATTATGGCACATCCTGCTGTAAGTGGTGCTTATTCAGCATCCAAGTTATATGGAGTTTCATCTCCATTATTACTTGGAAAGCTACTACGTTATGCTGGGGCTGACTTTTCATTATTCCCATCTCCATACGGAAGTGTTGCGCTAGAAAAAGAGGAGGCTCTTGCTATCTCAAAATATTTAACTGAAGACGATGCATCTTTCAAGAAGAGCTTTTCTGTTCCGTCTGCTGGTATTCATCCTGGTTTCGTTCCCTTTATTGTACGAGATTTCGGTAAAGATGTTGTTATTAATGCTGGCGGCGGGATACACGGACATCCAAATGGAGCGCAAGGCGGCGGTAAAGCTTTCCGTACTGCAATTGATGCTACTTTGCAAAATAAACCACTCCATGAAGTAGACGACATAAATTTGCATAGTGCACTACAAATATGGGGAAATCCCTCTTATGAGGTGAAATTATGAGTATTCAAGTATTTTGTGATTTCGATGGCACGATTACAAATAATGATAACATTATGTCCATTATGGAAAAATTCGCACCACCAGAAGCCGAAGAAGTAAAGAATAAAATTTTATCACAAGAACTATCCATTCAAGAAGGTGTTTCTCAATTATTTCAATTAATACCTACTAATCTGCACGATGATATTATTCAATTTTTAATAGAAACTGCTGAAATCCGTAGTGGTTTTCATGAGTTTATACAATTCGTAAAGGAAAATAACATTTCTTTTTACGTGATATCAGGTGGAATGGATTTCTTCGTCTATCCACTCTTACAAGGAATCATTCCAAAAGAGCAAATTTATTGTAATGAAACAGACTTTTCAGCAGAGTTTATTACAGTTAAATGGCCTCATTCTTGTGATGATCATTGTCAAAATCATTGCGGATTATGTAAATCATCATTAATCCGTAAATTAAGTGATACAGATGACTTTCATATTGTAATTGGAGATTCTATTACTGATTTACAAGCCGCGAAACAAGCTGATAAAGTATTCGCTCGCGATTTTCTTATTACAAAGTGTGAAGAAAATCATATTGCTTATACACCGTTTGAAACATTTCAAGATGTGCAAGCTGAATTAAAACTTTTGTTGGAGGTGAAGGCATGAAACAACTTTTTCGTCAATGGTATGACTTAAGCGAGATAAAAAAAGAGTTAACAACACGAAATTGGTTCCCAGCAACAAGTGGTAATATTTCTATAAAGGTTAGTCATGAACCACTTACTTTTCTTATTACGGCAAGCGGTAAAGATAAAACAAAAACCACTCCAGATGATTTTCTATTAGTAGATCATGTAGGAGTTCCCGTTTTAGAGACTGAATTACGCCCTTCAGCAGAAACAATATTGCATACACACATTTATAACAATACGAATGCCGGTTGCGTACTTCATGTTCATACAACCGATAATAATGTCATCACAAATTTATATAGTGATGCAGTCACCCTTCAAAATCAAGAAATTATTAAAGCTCTCGATATTTGGGAAGAAGGTGCAACCATTCACATTCCTATTATCGAAAACCATGCCCATATCCCAACACTTGGAGAAAACTTCCGAAAGCATATACAAGGAGATTCGGGTGCAGTATTAATCCGTAACCACGGTATTACCGTATGGGGCCGAGATAGCTTTGATGCAAAGAAGAGATTAGAAGCTTATGAGTTTTTATTCCAATTTCATATAAAACTATTATCAATTCAAGGAGGCGTTTCTAATGGCGCAAATTCGTATTCATGAAGTAAATACTCGTATTGAAAATGAAGTGGAAGTATCTAAATTTCTACAAGAGGAAGGCGTTTTATATGAGAAATGGAATATTTCTAAACTTCCTACTCATTTAAATGAAAATTATTCGTTAACAGATGAAAACAAAGCTGAAATATTAGCTATTTTTTCAAAAGAAATCGCTGATGTTTCAGCACGCCGTGGTTATAAAGCACATGATGTAATTTCACTTTCAAATAGCACCCCTAACCTTGACGAATTATTAATTAATTTCCAAAAGGAACACCATCATACAGATGACGAAGTTCGCTTTATCGTCAGTGGTCATGGCATTTTCGCTATTGAAGGTAAAGATGGGAAATTCTTTGATGTTGAACTTGAGCCAGGCGATTTAATATCTGTTCCTGAAAATGCAAGACATTATTTTACCTTGCAAGATGATCGCCAAGTTGTAGCTATTCGTATTTTTGTGACAACTGAAGGCTGGGTTCCAATCTATTAAGGTAGTTAGTTGAATAAAAGGACTTGGACCCCCTTTTCCAAACTTTTATTCACTCTACATATATACATCCTCCTATGGAACAGGCTTATTTCATTTTGAAATAAGCCTGATTTTTTATTTACTTGAAAGTACCATTTCATCACAAATTTAACACCTTGATTTTTCAAGTGCATTTTTCGAACATTTTTTGAACATTTATTGAATTTTTTCTGAAAATTCTGTTTTATGTGTGATATACTACAATTAACTAAGAAGGAAAATAATATCGCAAACAGAGGGGGATAATCATGAGCTTACTTATCGCACTTATACTTGGAGTTACATGTGGAGCATTTCCTGTTATTTTAGGAGCTATTATGGAAGAGTTAGAAATTGGTGTTTTAGGATTTGTCGCATCTTGTGTAAGCGCTTTATTATTTGGTTTATTCGGCGCTATTCCTGTTTCAATTCTGTGTGCTTTTTATATAATACGCCATGCTCGTACAAAACAATTTGGTCCTAATCACATCGCACAAATTATCCCGTTCCCGGTTGAACGATGCCGCCGCGCTTCTAACTTATAATTATAAAAATTAAAGATGACTAAATAAATAAAAGTCCTCAAATGAGGACTTTTATTTATTTTCTTCTAGAAATTGAAACAATTCTTGTAGATGTAGGGCATCTTCACCATAGCTAATAGATACATGAAATATACCATCAATCTCAGCTTGCATATAAAGATCCACTCCATCACGATCATATTTCAATGCCAAATAAAACTCCATTTCTTCTAACATCTTTTTTGAGGTTCGAATTACATAATGTCCCTTCTCATCTCTTCCATATTCAAATTCTGGTTCAAAATCATATTTTTGTTTAAAAGCTTCTTTTTGTTTTTCATTAATTTGCATACAAGTAGCTCGCTGTACAGTATCAATCATCTCATCAAACTTTTGAAGGTCCACCTCGTTTACCCCCTTATATATTTTTTATATAGTACTTGTGTTCCACTATTTTCTTCGCCATCCTTAATTAACTCTTCATACAATTCTTTCGCCAAACTTAAGCCTGGGACTGGTAATTGTAATTTTTCTGCTTCCTCTAAAGCAATTTTCATATCTTTCATAAAATGCTTTACATAAAATCCTGGCTCAAAGTCTCCTTTTAACATTCGAGGAGCTAAATTACTTAATGACCAGCTACCTGCTGCCCCTGTTGAAATACTCTCTAACACTTTATCTGGATTCAGTCCAGCCTTCTTCGCGTAAGCAACAGCTTCACATACTCCAATCATATTGGAAGCAATCGCAATTTGATTGCACATTTTTGTATGTTGTCCACTCCCAGCTGGTCCTTGTAATTGAATGTTTGTTCCTAACTTTTTAAGTAAAGGTAAGCATCTATCATATATTTCTTTCTCCCCACCTACCATAATTGCGAGTTTTGCCTCTTTCGCACCAACATCTCCTCCTGAGACAGGTGCATCTAACGTATATATATTTTTGCTTTTTGCAACTTCATTAATCCGTTTTGCTAAAGTAGGTGTAGATGTCGTAAAGTCAATTGCTATCGTACCTTCTTTTGCATGTTCTATAATTCCTTCTATACCAAAATACACTTCTTCTACATCATGTGGATATCCAACCATTGTCATTACAATATCAACTTGCTTCACTAACTCTTTTGGCGTATTACACCAATTTGCACCATCTTGCACTAAAGAATCTGTTTTTGCTTTCGTTCTATTATATACATATACTTTATGACCATCTTGCATTAAGTGATAAACCATACTTTTTCCCATTACGCCAATCCCAATGAAACCTATTGATAAAGTTTTATGTTCCATTTTCTCATCCCCTTTGTTCTAATAAATCATTTACCATCTTTCGGAACTCTTTATTAAAGTCATCATCCATACTATTTTTCACATTTGAAAATAAAATAACAAAAGTTCCTTTTTCTTTATTAAAATTATTGAAAGTGTTCCAACCAGATAATACACCATGATTATGAAAATAATCTGGATATATATAAAAACTAAATGCATATTTCCGTTCTGCTGAAGGTGAAAACATTGCTTGTATACTTTGTTCAGAAAGAAGTTTTCCATTTATAATTGCTTCGTCTAATTTCTTCATATCTCCAACTGTCGTATACATCTCACCACAACCATATAGCCAATCCATGCCTAACTTCTGCGCTGGTACAAGCTCTTGATCTTTTTTCACATAACCCTTTGTAAAATTTTTATCTCCAGGTACCATATTTCCCATACCGGATTCATGCATATCTGCTTTTACAAATATGTTTTCTTTTATGTAATCTCCTAAAGGTTTTTTCGATATATGTTCTATTATATAAGCAAGCACCATATAATTATAATCTGTATATCTCCAACCTGTTCCTGCAGGAAATTCTAAATTTTGACGTCCAATCCAATTAATTAATTGTAAGCGGGAAGCCGCATTAATATTGCCTTTTGCGTGTTCAGGTAAACCAGAGGTATGCGTTAATAAATGATATAGCGTAATATTTTTATTCTCCGGAAATGAAGGAATATATTTATTTACATTATCTTGAATATTCAATTTCCCTTGTTCTTGCAGCTGTAAAATAGATGTGGCAACGACTGTTTTCGTAATAGAACCGATACGATATTTTGTTTGAGGCGTATTTTCTATTTTATTTTGAACATCAGCATACCCATATCCTTTATTCAATATAACATGCTCTTTATCTGTTACCAAAACTGTTCCATTGAATTGCTTTCCGACTAAATATTGATCTAATTTTTGAGATATGCTAGCATAATCAATTTGTTGCTCTTCTTTTTCTTCTATATTCCCTTGTACTTCCGATTCAATAGTAGGATTCACTTTAGTTGTTAATACAGTGTTTTCCTTTATATTGGGGCTAACAAGAAAATAGTATACTCCGCCGCCAACTATAGCAGACAGTGAAGCCACCACCATTACTTTTTTTATCATATTGATCCTCCATAATTCCTTCGCTAAAAATTGTCCCCCTATTCTATTATCAAACAATAAAAAAAAATCGCAACAATTTGTTGCGAAAAATCACATTTTTTCTTTTCTATACACACATACTTGATTCTTTCCATTTTTTTTCGCTTCATATAATGCAATATCCGCTCGTTGCATTAATTCTTCTCTTGTAGTTCCTTGTTCATATAACGCAACTCCAAAGCTAGCTGTTAACTTCGAAATTCCAGTGAATTGCTTTGTTTCAATGAAGAATCGTAATGATTCCGCAACTTGAAATGCTTCCTTTTCTACTGTATTTGTCACTAATATAATGAATTCTTCCCCTCCCCATCTTGCAAATACATGTTGCTGCTCCACTTTAGATTTCATAAGCTCTGCAAGTTGTATTAATGCCAAATCGCCAAAATCATGACCATATGTGTCATTAACTGTTTTAAAATTATCTATATCAAATAAAATAATTGCTATTTTCTCATCATTACGTATTACCTTTTCCCATTCTACCTCTAGTATTTGTTGAAACTTTAAACGATTATAAATCTCTGTCAATGAATCTATCATAGCAAGTCTTTCTTGTTCTTGATAGATTTCATCTAATTCTGTAATTTCCGTGCACTTTACAATAAATCTTGATAAATCTTCTGGCAATGGTGTCGCACGTAATAGAAAAGTAGATACTGCCCCTTCATAATTTGACATCTTAATTCTTCTACCGCTTGATAAAGTATCGTCTAGCCATGTTATATCATGCGTCGTCGAGTAGTATCCATTTTCTCTAATAAAATGTTCAGCAAATACTAAATGTTGCTCGCGATAGGCAAACAAATTTTCATATCCGAAAAACGTTAAAAAATTTGTATTACAATCAACAATTTCATCATCTTCTACTATAAATAATAGATCATTTTGAAAATCAAACATCGTTTGAAGCAGTTCCTGTTGTAAACTAACTTGCCTTACCAAAGAAAGTTGATACAAACTCTTATTCACTTCTTCTAACACTGCTTGCGGAGTTACAGGGGCTATTACAATATTACGTATTCCTAATGCAAGTACATCTGTAAATTCTTTTGTTATTTGTTGATCCCAAATGACAATGAATGTACTTTGCGAGGTATACATATTCTTTATATATTTTATTTGAGAATAATCTGTTACATACATAATTATAATGTGCGGTTTCGTTCTTTGAAATAATAGTTCGCCCTCTTCAAAACTATTTGCTATAAACATACATTTTGGATGGATATTTTCTATCGTTTGTTGATGTTTACATCCATTTTCTATATAAAGGACATTTAACTGCAGATCTTGTAACACATTTTGGAAAACCGTATTCTCTAATAAAAAATGTAGTATGTTCATCACTAGTCTTCACTCACTTCATATATCTTGTTCTACTGAATTCCTCACAAATATTTTTAAAAGACTGTTCTCCAATAAACTTTAATTTGTGAGAAATACATATTAACAAGCTAATTGAGAATGTTATCTTCCCTTTTCACTCTATAAATTCCTTTTTTAGTGTATGATTATAGGAATTATATCGTTTGTATGAATGCCCTAGCTTATTTCTTAAAACTTGACAATTAAAATAAAGATATTATATTCTTAAATTCGATAACTTACAAAATGTAAGTAATATACATTACGTTTTCCCGATAATTTTATATACAATTTGGAGGATATATTATGACAAACGACAACTTTTTTAACGTTCTATATGAACGCACATCTACACGTGCATTCAACCCAAATAAAGAAATCTCATCTACAGAATTACATGAGATTTTAAAAGCAGCAGCACAAGCACCTTCCGCTTGGAACTTACAACACTGGAAATTCCTTGTTTTTCAAGGTGAAGATGTACAAAAACGATTACATCCAATAGCTTATAACCAACAACAAATTCTTGATGCTTCTGCAGTAGTCGCTATTTTAGGTGATTTAGAAGCTTATAAAAATGTTGAGCCAGTATATGGTCCAATTGTAGAACAAGGATTTATGAAAGAAGAAGCAAAAGAACGCTTAGCTAAAAATATTGAATCTGCATATGCTCGTGAACAATTCCCAAGAGATGCTGCCTTTTCAAATGCATCTTTAGCAGCAATGCAACTTATGCTTGCAGCTAAAGCAACTGGTTGGGATACTTGTGCTATTGGTGGCTTCAATCCACAAGCACTGACAGACGAATTTAACGTTTCATCTCGTTACGTTCCAATTATGCTTATTACAATTGGTGAATCAACTTTAAAAGGCCACCCTGCACCTCGCATGAGCGTAGAGCAAGTGAGCGAGTGGGCAAAATAATAAAAAACGAAGGCAACTACATTGCCTTCGTTTTTTTATTCCCTGTCATACTTTTGTAATATTACTACAAATCATTCGACATTTATACTTATGGAAAAGTATATTCTATTCCCTTCTCATAAATAAACGTGACGTTTCGTGTCGAATTTTGTTAAGGTGTTGAAATATACCCGTGTATTTTTGTTACAATTGTGATACAATGATAACAAATAGATAACAAGAGAGGGATTTTCATTGAGTTCATACGGAAGCTTTATCGCACTTTTATGTTACATAGTAACTGTACTGCTTCTATATTTTATTGGTGATGCCGCAAACATCTCCATTTTACAATTTCCAAAAGAAGAAGCATTCCAATTAGAATCAGAAAAACATACTGCACGATCCATTGTACCACTACTCCTAGCTCTTCCTGTATATATCATCGTTTTATATAAAAGTAAAAAAGTGTAAAGGCTACCCATTTCATTTATTTCGGTGGTTTTTACATTTTTTTGTTATATTCCCCCTATTTTAAACATCATTCCATACTAAACACCCAGCTAGTCATTTAAAATGAGAAAATCCCCTAGAAAAAATTCCACTCTCTGTCCAGTCACTAACTACCGAACTTACATAGATTATAAGTGTGAAGGGGGTGATGAGGATTATGTTTGGATCATTTGGATGCTGTGATAACTTTAGAGAATGTCATCATCATGAAAGAGAGCGCGACCATCGCGAGAAAGAGAGAGAGAGAGAGGTTAGACCACAACAACCAGCTGTATGTAACGTACTTGCTAACATTTCAGTTGGAACAGAACTTTCTCTTTTAAGCATTAGAGGTAACGGCACATTCAACAATGTTATTTTTGAAGGTTTCGCTAACGGTGTTGCTCTTTTCTCTGCTTTAGCTCGTAATAACAAAGACAACAAAGATAACAATAAAGACGATAAGAACAATCAAAATCGAAATACTTTTACTGGTATTTTACGTGTATGCCCAACTGATATCGTTGCAATCGCTATCTAATTCTGTCTCTTATCCTCGATAGTAAGCAAATAAGGTTTACTTTTCTCATAGAAAAAACCTGAGACCGATTTCAAATCGACTCAGGTTTTTTTATTAATTATATGCTTTTAACTAGTTCAACAACTTCTTCAGCAGTTGACATCATTAATGCTTTTTCTGCTAATGTTTCCATTTCTGCTTTTGACAACTTGCTTAGCTGTGTTCTTGCAGGAAGAATAGATGTTGCACTCATACTGAACTCATCTAAACCTAATCCTAATAATAATGGGATAGCAAGTGAATCGCCCGCCATCTCACCACACATACCAGCCCATTTGCCTTCTTTATGAGCAGCATCGATAACCATTTTTACAAGACGTAAAATAGATGGGTTATATGGTTGGTATAAGTATGATACTTGTTCGTTCATACGGTCTGCAGCCATTGTGTATTGGATTAAATCATTTGTTCCGATAGAGAAGAAGTCAACTTCTTTCGCGAATTGATCTGCTAATACTGCTGAAGCTGGGATTTCAACCATCATACCAACTTCAATAGAATCAGAAACAGTTGTACCCGCTTCTACAAGTTTCGCTTTCTCTTCTAATAAAATCGCTTTCGCTTGACGGAACTCATCAAGAGTTGCAATCATTGGGAACATAATTTTTAAGTTACCGTATACGCTAGCACGAAGTAATGCACGAAGTTGTGTACGGAACACATCTTGCTCATCAAGACATAAGCGAATTGCACGGTATCCTAAGAATGGGTTCATTTCTTTTGGTAAATGTAAGTATGGAAGCTCTTTATCTCCACCGATGTCAAGTGTACGAACAACGACTGGTTGACCTTCTTTTACACCTTCAAGAACTGCTTTATACGCTTCGAACTGCTCTTCTTCTGTTGGAAGATTGTCACGGCCCATGTATAAGAATTCTGTACGGTATAAGCCAACGCCTTCTCCGCCATTATCGATAATACCTTGTACATCATTTGGTGTTCCGATATTTGCAACAAGCTCAACGTGATGTCCGTCACTTGTTACAGTAGCTTGGTCTTTTAATTTAGCCCATTCAGCTTTTTGCTCTTCAAATTTCGCTTTCTTTTCTTCAAACGAACGAAGAGTTTCTTCTGATGGGTTTACAATTACTTCTCCATCTAAACCGTCAATGATAACGATATCGCCGTTTTGGATTTTCTCCATAACAACTTTCGTACCAACAACAGCTGGAATTTCCATAGAACGAGCCATAATTGCAGAGTGAGATGTACGTCCACCGATATCAGTAGTGAAACCTTTTGCATACTTACGGTTTAATTGAGCTGTATCAGATGGTGTTAAATCTTCAGCAATGATGATTACCTCTTCAGAAATTGTACCAGGATTTGAGAAGTTAATTCCTAGTAAATGTGCAAGAATGCGTTTTGTTACGTCACGAATGTCCGCAGCACGTTCTTTCATATATTCGTTATCCATGTTTTCAAACATAGAAATAAACATTGATGCAACTTCATCCATTGCAAATTCAGCATTTACTTTTTCGCTATTTACTTTATCTTTTACTGGGTTTACTAGTTCTGGATCATTTAACACTAATAAATGTGCTTCAAAGATCGCAGCTTTGTCAGCACCTAGCTCAGCAAATGCGTGGTCCTTAATAGCTTCTAATTCAGTTTTTGCTTTCTCAAGCGCAGCGTCTAAGCGTGCAATTTCTGCAGCTTCGTTTGTAATTGATTTCTTTTCGATGTTAAATTCAGGATTTTCAAGTCTGAAAGCCTTTGCAATAGCAATCCCACTTGATGCAGCGATCCCTTGAATGTTAAGAGTCATTATTCTCCTAATCCTTCGTTTTTCATAGTTTCTTCGATAGCTGCTAGTGCTTGAGCTGCATCATCACCATTTGCAGTGATTTTAATTTCTGCGTTTTGTTGAATGCCTAAAGACATAACGCCCATGATTGATTTTAAGTTAACGTTCTTTCCGTTATACTCTAAGTTAATGTCAGAACCGAATTTGCTTGCAGTGTTTACAAGTAGAGTTGCTGGACGAGCATGAATTCCTGAGTCGCTAGTTACTTTAAAGATTTTTTCCATGATAATTTATCTCCTTTAAATTACAGTATTTTTTAGTTGTATAGACGTGAGTACTACATCATCTATTGTATATAATAGGCGATGTTCGGTCAACCACATCGCCTATTATAATTATAAACATTTTGCGTCAAATTCCTACTGAATGTCAATAATAGCGGTTTCGCCCTTCTTAACATTTCCATCTTTTTTCAATTCGACTTGTTGCCCTTGTTGTAAGTTTGTAAAGACAATTGGTGTAATGATAGATGGTGCATTTTCTTTTACAAATGCAAGATCTACTTTTAATAATGGTTGGCCTTGTTTCACCTTGTCGCCTTGTGCTACAAGCGCTTCAAAACCTTCACCATTTAATTTTACAGTATCAATACCGAAGTGAATTAAAATTTCTTTTCCGCCTTCAGATTGAATACCAATCGCATGTTTGGTAGGGAATACATTGACAATCTCACCGTTCACTGGAGAAACTACTGTTCCTTCAGTTGGCTCAATTGCAAATCCGTCTCCCATCATTTTTCCTGAGAATACTTGGTCAGGCACTTCTGTAATTGGTAAGATTTTCCCTTCGATTGGTGATACAATTGTTTCATTTTCATCAACTTTTTGAGGAGTTTCTTCCACTTTTACAGGTTCTTCTTTTTCAACATGAGGTGTACGACCTGACATAATATCATGAATTTGTGATTTTAATGTGTCAGATTTCGGTCCGAAAATAGCTTGAATGTTATTTCCAACTTCAAGTACACCAGCTGCTCCAAGTTCTTTTAAGCGGTCTTTGTTTACATTCTTTTGTTCGTTAACTTGAACACGTAAACGAGTAATACAAGCATCTAAAGAAGCAATGTTTTCTTTACCACCAAGTGCTACTAATACTTCACGAGGAAGTTCGCCTGCTTCTGCTTTTCCTGCGCCGTCATTTGCATTTGCCACTTCACGACCAGGTGTTTTTAGATTCCATTTACGAATTGCAAAGCGGAATCCGAAGTAGTAAATAACTGCTAGTACAAGACCAACAATAATTACCCACCACCATGCTGTACGGCCTGGTAGTACACCGAATAATAGGAAGTCAATTAAACCACCAGAGAATGTCATACCAATTTTAACACCTAAAATTTGCATTGTCATAAATGATAGACCAGCAAATACAGCGTGAATTCCGAATAATACTGGCGCTACGAATAAGAATGAAAATTCAAGTGGCTCTGTAATACCTGTTAAGAAAGATGTTAATGCTGCAGAACCTAAAATACCTGCTGCTAATTTTTTATTTTCTGGACGTGCTTCATGGTACATTGCTAAAGCTGCTGCTGGAAGACCGAACATCATGAACGGATACTTACCAGTTGTAAATGTACCTGCTGTTAATTCTACACCGTCTTTTAACTGTGCCATAAAGATTTTTTGGTCACCACGGATTAATTCGCCAGCTGCATTTGTATACTGACCGAATTCGAACCAGAACGGTGAATAGAAAATGTGATGTAATCCAAATGGAATTAATGAACGTTCAATTAAACCGAATATAAATGCTGCGATTGTTCTATTTGCATCAATCATTTGATGTGAGAACGTGTTTAAGCCACCTTGAATGTATGGCCAAACGAAGCACATGATAATACCTACTATTAAAGAGAATGTTGCAGTTGCGATCGGTACGAAACGCTTACCTGCAAAGAAACCTAAGTATGATGGTAATTCAATGTTGAAGTATTTATTATAGCAATATGCCGCTACTATACCGACGATAATACCACCAAATACCCCTGTTTGTAGCGTTGGAATACCTAATACGTTTGCATACGCTGGATCTGCAAATCCAATTTTTACTGGGTCTGCTCCAGAACTTGTTACTTTCACTAGCTTATCTACTTCTAAGAACACACTCATCGTTTTGTTCATAATTAAGTAGCCGACGAATGCTGCTAAACCAGCTACTCCGTCTCCACCAGCTAAACCAATTGCTACCCCAACTGCGAATAATAATGCAAGGTTAGCGAAAATAATATCACCAGATTGTTCCATAATTTTTGCAACCATTACGAACCAATCTGCTTTTAAAGCAGGAATAACATTTGTTAACTGTGGATTTTGAAATGCATTACCAAATCCAAGTAAAATACCTGCCGCCGGTAAAATCGCTACTGGAAGCATTAACGCTTTTCCGACTTTTTGAAGAACACCAAAGATATTCTTAAACATGGAAACCCTTCCTCTCTTATCTATATTGATACCTTCCGACAAACGCCAAAAAGACATGAGGAAAAAAAGATAGAACGATAGCTATACAAAGGGTAGTATATCCCTTTCTCTAGCTTACATTCCTTACTTTTCTCCACTCATGCCTGATCGAATCAGTAACACGTGTCAAAAATAGGTTTACGTATAAGTTCACTATAATTAAGGCAAACGTTTTCGTTACTCACCTTAATGTGTTTGTCGAAATTTGTATAACTTTGCAATAGTTATTATACATAACTATTGTAAGCGATTCAATCATTTTTTTTAACGTTTTCATTTTAGACAAAAATATATGACTTTTTACACATGCTCTGCCTTTACTAAGCGTTGCAAGTGCATCGTTAAATAAATACTTTCAGCTTCATATACAGGTAGTTGCAACTCTTTTTGCATGACCTTAACTAGCTTCCAAGCCAAGTTATAGCAAACTGGATACTCCGCCTTTAATAAATCAGCAAAACTTTGCGATTCCTCTACTTTTTCTCCTTTTTTCACCCTCTCAATAGCATATTGAAGATGACGAATAAGACGTAAATAATGAATGCTCTCTTGATCTAATGTAATTTGTAAGTTTGTCTCAATTAAAGATACAAGTTGTGCAATGAGACGGGAGTTTTGATTAACTGAAGATAAATCAGAATTTGTAAGCGAACTGTAAATGTGCAGTGCAATAAAACCAATTTCTCCTTCAGGCAATGTAATTTGCAAACGAGAATTTAAAAGTTCTACAACACCTTCCGCAATTTCATATTCCTCTGGATAGAGCATTTTTGTTTCAACTAAAAAAGGGTTATCAATTGTAAGTCCTTGTTTTAACCTTTTAATCGCAAATGAAATATGATCTGTTAACGCAATATGAATATGTTCATTTAGTGGAGATTTCGCTTTTCCTTGAATGTACAGCATAATATCGTTCATCAATTCAATTAATTTTTCACTAATATGCGGCACTAATAATTTGTATTGTTCACGATCACGTTCATTTTTTAAGACAAACATCTTTTCGATTTGTTCTTGCTCCAATACATCTTTCGCTTTTTTCCCAAATCCAATTCCTTTACCAATCACTACTACTTCCTCGTGTTCCGGATGGCTAGCAATGATGACATTATTATTTAAAACTTTTTTAATTTCTAGATAATTACTCATATAACACCACCCTCGTACTTAAATAGCCTACTTTTATGTTACAGAATATTCTTCTTTGTCGTCAATGTAAAACATCTGCCATTTAATAAAAATTCATTTTTTAGACATGTTTATATATGATGCGTATAATGTAAGAGCAACTGTACATAGAAAGGAGATAACAGCATGATTAAAATGTTTGTAAGTGATATCGATGGTACAATGATGCAACACGGAGGTCTTATTGACGAACAAGATGTTGCGGCACTGCGCAGCCTTGCCGAGCAAAATGTTATTCTTTGCTTCGCTTCCGGAAGACTTGATAATGAAATTGCAGACTTAATGAAAGCTGTAAATACAAATTTTCATCGCATTAGTGTAAATGGTGTTTTTGTATATACACATGAAAATAAACAACTATTATCTGCAACTTTTGATTCCAGCATACTTCCCGATTTGTTAGCTATGACGAATGAAGATCCTTATTTCCGTTATGTAAGTGATGAGCATAATTATTACATTGAAGAGAAAACACCTTTCATTCAAGAACTTGAACAACAAGTAACTATGACTTCTGTTGAAGAACCAAACTTACTACAGAAGATTGATGATACAATTTTCCCAAATAAAATTTCTGTCGGTGGAACAAAGGAGAGCTTACAACTCCTTCAGAAAAAAATTGATGAAAAATTCCACGGGAAAGTTAGTACTTTCATCTCAGCAGAACAATGTTTAGATGTAATGCCACCGAATGTTAGTAAAGGCTCTGCCATTTCTGTTTTATTAAATGAGTTTCAAATAAAACCTGAGGAAATTGCTTGTATAGGGGATTCTTATAATGACATTCCTATGTTTTCTTTAACTCCTCACAGTTTTGCTATGTCGCAAGCAGATGATGCAGTAAAAAAACACGCTCACTATGTAGTAAATCACGTCAAAGATGCTGTTAACCACGTAATTGCTCATAATAAAAATACGACTCATTCCTTATAAGGATGAGTCGTATTTTTATTTCTTTACATGTTAATCATTTTCAATTCCACTGTACTTCACAAACTGAAATATACTATTTGTTACGTGCGATATTCGTAATAAATTTATAACGATCTCCACGATAAATACATTTCACGTACTCTAGCGGTATCTCACCTTCTGAATATGACCATTGACGCATTACAAGTACAGGCGCCTTTTTAGGAATATGCAGATGTTCAGCTTCATTTTCCGTCGCAACGGAAGCTTCAATTGACTGAGTAGCGCTAACAAGTTTAAAGCCCAGTTTTTTCTCTAAATGTTCATATAAAGATTGTTGCAATATCTCTTCGTTAATATCTTTTACAAGAGCTGGCGACAAATATGTCGTCTCAAAAGCAATCGGTTCATCATCAGCTAAGCGAATACGCCTCACTTCATAAACCGATTCCCCCTCCTGTATTCTCAACCGGTCTGCTATTTTAGCAGTAGCTGGAACTAGGCGGAAACTAAGTAATTGACTACTTGGGTTCATCCCACGAGAAATCATGTCTTCTGTGAATCCCGTCATTCCTTGCAATTTTTGTTCCACTTTCGGAAGTTGGACAAATGTTCCAATTCCACGCTTCCGATATAAATAGCCTTGTTCCACTAAATTATTAATCGCCTGTCTGATTGTCATTCGACTCACTTCGAACTTATCACAAAGTTCATTCTCAGATGGGATTTTATCTCCCGGCTTCCATTCGCCGTCCTCAATTAGCTGTTTCACCCACTCTTGAATCTGATAATAGATCGGAAATGGTGAATACTTGTCGATGTTCATCAGCAATCGCCTCACTGCATAAAGATAGAGCTTCTTGATCAGCGATTACGGTTACATTCGGATGACGTTGTAAAACTGTAGCCGGACACTCTTCACTATATTCACCTTGCAATAATTCTTTAACAGCTTCTGCCTTTTTAGAACCCATAGCAACAAGTAGAACTTGTTTCGCTTTCATAATGCTTCCAATTCCCATTGTAATCGCATGAGTTGGCACATCTTCTTCTTTTTCGAAGAATCGAAGGTTTGCTTGGCGTGTAGATTCTGTTAATTCAACAATGTTTGTTGGAGAATTAAACGGTGTTCCTGGCTCATTAAATCCGATGTGACCGTTTTCACCGATTCCAAGAATCTGTAGGTCAACTGGGTTAGCAGCTAGAATGCTCTCGTAACGTTTGCACTCTTCCTCTAAATCACTTGCCATCCCGTTTGGTACATAAGTTTGTTTAAATGGAAGATGATCAAACAACTGTTCTTGCATGAAATAGTGATAGCTGTTTTTATCTTCATGTGGTAAATTTACGTACTCATCTAAGTTTACAGTGGTTACACGGCTTGTATCAAGTTTATTTTTTCGCATTTCTGCATAAATACCTAATGGAGAGCTTCCTGTAGCCATTCCTAATGTTGGATTTTCTTTTGTTTTTACAACTTCTTCAATTAATTTATAACCTGCTTCTGCTAATTCTTCTGGAGTTTTTACAACAAGAATATTCATTTAATTACTTCCCTTCCTTCATATGAATTCCTAAACGAACCGTATCATATACATGTAAATCTTCATTCATCACAACAAAGTCTGCATCTTTTCCTACCGCTAATGCACCTTTATTATTTAATCCAAACTCTTCTGCTTGGTTAACTGATGTCATAAGTACTGCATCTTCGATTGAACAACCTGTAAATTCAATTACATTTCGGAAAGCTTGATCCATTTTTAGAATACTACCAGCTAACGTTCCATCTTCTAATCGAGCACTACCATCTTTTACATGTACTGGCTGTCCGCCAAGCTCATATAATCCATCTTCAAGACCTTTTGCACGCATTGCGTCAGTAATAACACTTACTTTTTTCGGTCCTTTTAACTTATATGCTAATTTCACCATATCAGGGTGAATATGAATACCATCTGTAATTACTTCAACCATTACATCTGGATTTAATAACACATGACCCACAACTCCTGGTTCACGGTGATGTAATCCACGCATTTGATTGTATAAATGTGTCGCATGTGTAATCTTTCTATTTTTTAGTTGCGCATCAATTGCATCTGTATGCCCCATTGTGCCAACTACACCAGTTTCAGCAAGATATTGTTCAAACTCTAATGCTCCCTCTTCTTCTGGTGCATATGTTACTAATTTAATTAAGTTCCCACTTGCTTCTTGCCATTGTTTAAATTGCTCAATATTTGCAGGAACGATATGTTCAAGTGGCTGTGCACCTGCACGTTTCTTTGAAACATAAGGTCCTTCTAAATGAATATATTCGAAATGCGCTCCTTTTTCTTTTGCTTCTTTCGCAGCAGTTAACGCTGCTTCAATTGCCTCTGGAGCTTGTGTCATTGTTGTTGGGAAGTAAGTTGTAACCCCTTCTTTTAACATTTCTTTACCTAGAGTTACTAACCCATCGCTATTTGCATCCATCGCATCAATATCGTATCCACCATGAATATGAACATCGATCATACCTGGAATTATAATCTTCCCTGTAGCATCAAAAACAGTTTCATTTTCTTGTGGTACATATTGAGCCATCAAACCAATTTCTTTAATGGTTTCTGCGTAACGAATAAATCCGTTTTCCACTATTTCTTGACCTGTGTAAATTTTGGCATTGATGACAATTTGCGTTTTCATTTTCATCGATCCTTTCCCATGAATTACCTACTTGTTATTATTACCTTATTCGCCTAGTTCCATCTTAATATACGCACGAGTAGTTGTCTATACATTCTAATGAAATTTCCTTTTTATTCAACAGAAAAGGAAATTTCTTACGTCTCTTATAATTATAATATATATTATTCATTTTTCCAAAAAGGGACAGTATCGCCCCCTAATATAGAAATCACTTCAACAATGGCATTAATCCGCTAGATTCTAACATAATATGTTCACCATCTGTTTCCATTTCTACTGTACGTTTATTCGTTCTATATACCATTATACCGTGCCTTTTTAAGCGTTTCACTACACTTTGGTGAGGATGTCCATACGGATTATTACTCCCGTACGATAGAATAGCAAACTGCGGTTCCACTTTTTTTATAAACGTTTCACTTGTTGAAGTATATGAGCCATGATGCCCCACTTTTAACACATCTGCATGGACATCAAATTGTTTTAATATTTCATGTTCTGTCCGTACATCCGCGTCACCCATTAATAAAAAATCCGCTTTTCCATATCGCACCTTTAAAACAATTGAGGATTCATTATTTTCATCTTTTGATTTCCCGTTGTTTAATACTTGTATAGAAACATGTGGATCCAGCGGTATATATTGTCCTTCCTTTACTGAAACGAAAGGTATCCCTCTTTTTTTTATATTATTCCGATACGTATGATAAGTAAGAGAACTATATGTTTTTCCGCTATCTAATATAAGCGATACCGGCATTTGCTCTACAATTGGAATTAACCCCCCTATATGATCCATATCGGGATGCGTACTGACAATTACATCTAAATGATTAATCCCTTTCTCAATTAATTTCTGAATAATAACCTCTCCTGCTTCATAAGGTCCTCCATCAATTAACATTGTTTGTCCATTTGGCATTATAATAAGTGTTGCGTCACCTTGCCCCACTTTTAAAAAGCTCACTTTCATTTTACTAAGATGTTGCCGATGCATATGTAAAGGAGACGTAGTATGAATGGACATCATATACCTTTTAGCTGATGCGCTATTTAAAGAAAAACATAATAAAACAGAAACTAATAATAAAATAATCCGCATACCTCTCATAACTCGTCTCCTTTTTTCATTTAGTATGGCACTGTAAATAATTGATATACAAAAAAAGCTTAGCAAAATGCTAAGCTTTTATTTCGATATCTCTTGTAAGGAACCGAAGAATAAATCTGCTTCATTCATTTGTTCATTCTCTTCAGAAAGCGGTGGTAAATCATCTAATGTTTTCAATCCAAATGTGTCTAAAAATTCTTTTGTTGTTCCGTATAAAATAGGACGCCCTGGTCCTTCTGCTCTTCCCATTTCTTTTATAAGTAAATGTGAAACCAACGTTTGTAACGCCTTATCAGTTTTAACTCCTCTAATCTCTTCCATTTCAGTCCTTGTGATTGGTTGGCGATATGCAACAATCGCTAACGTTTCGAGGGCAGCTTGTGAGAGTGAAGCAGCTGTTGGTGTATCTATTAATTTTTGATAATATGAAGCATGTTCTTTCTTTGTAGCAAAACGATATACTTTTGCATACTGTACAATTTGCAAACCACGGTTTGCACCTTCACATTCTTGTTGCATTTCTTCTAAAATATTAATTGCTTCATTCATTTCAATTTCAAGAACTTTCGCTATTTGTTCTGGATAAATCCCTTCATCACCAGAAACAAATAAAAGGCCTTCAATAATTGACTTTTGTTCTTTCCTATCCATTTCACGAGCTCCTTCCTTCTATTTTCTCATAAAAATACACATCAAAAAACCGAATCACAATTAATGCGTTCGGTTCAATATTTTTTCTCTTGTTCCAAACGATACATTAAAACATAGCATGAGATAAAATGTTGCTATCCCATTTTCACATACTGGCTCTATGCAGATTTATTAGAGCTTGATACGAAAATTTCATCAAAATTATGTTCTTGCTCAATTATGATTTGTTGGTTTTTCATAAGTTCCAGAACTGCTAAAAATGTTACAACCATTATTTCACGTTCATCATCAACAAACAAATCATAAAAACTTTGGCGACCACCCTTTATTTTTAACTGTTTTAAAATATCAGTCATTCGCTGTTCAATTGGTATTTCTTGACGAGTAATACGTGTTGTTACAGGTTTTTTTGCCTTTTTACGGCGCATTAATTTTTGAAATGCTGCTAGCATATCATATAACGTAACATCAAGAGGTAAGCTTGTCTCCTCTTCTTGTTGCAACGATGTAAAGTCAATTGGTGGACGTGTATATAGCTGTGCTCTTTCTTGTTCTCTTTCTTTTAACTCAGTAGCAACTTGCTTATATTTCTTATATTCAATTAACCTCTCCATCAATTCTTGACGAGGATCATCTATAAAATCATCACCGTTATCAAGTACATCTTCTTCATGTTTCGGCAACAACATCTTACTTTTAATTTGTAATAACGTTGCAGCCATTACTAAATACTCACTTGCAACATCTAATTGAAGTTCTTTCATCGTATGCACATAAGATAAATATTGCTCTGTAATATCTGCTACAGGAATATTATATATATCAATTTCATAACGATGTATTAAATGTAACAATAGATCTAACGGCCCTTCAAAAGCCTCTACTTTAAAATTATATTGCACAAAGCATCCCACCACATTTTTTCTATAACAACATAAGTATAGAGCATACTCATGTTCTATCCAACCTTTTTAAGAAATTTAATTAAAAATAGACCGATGCCTATGTCATCATGCCCACCACTTCATATGATAACAGTGTAGTAAGAACAATGTAGGAGGTCAAAAAACTATGGGTCACGTTGATTGTGGTTTTAGCGGTGGGTTCGCATTACTTGTTGTACTGTTTATTTTACTAATTATTGTAGGAGCAGCTTGCTTCTGCTAATATGAACAATAACGGCTAGGGGGAAACCTCCTAGTCGTTTATTGTTCATATTTCTATGATACACTTATATGTATAACCGTTAGATAGGAGCGAGAAAACATGTATCCTACCGAATACATACAATTTTTAATTCATTTCCATGGAGATTATGACTATTTTGAATGCCACGAAATACTAGAAGAGTATTGGAAGACAAAACCAAGAGGTAATCGTGATCATTACTTAGTTGGTCTCATTCAAATTGCAGTTTCTTTATACCACCAAAGACGTGCTAATTGGAATGGTTCTACAAAAATGATGAAAAGCGCAATTACAATTTTAGAAAAAAGCGGTGTGCCTTTACAACGTTTAGGAATTAATCAAGTACAACTTCTTTCCTTGCTCAATGAAAGATTGCAATCTATCCATAAAAAAGAACGTTTTGTACCTTTATTTTTACCCTTATCAGATTCATCGTTAGAGAAGCAGTGCATAGAGTTATGTCAAAAACAAAACCTCTCTTGGAAAGACTTGAATGCTATCCCAGGTGAATATATTATAAACAAGCACACTTTGCGTGATCGCACAGAGGTCATTACTGAACGAAACGAACAATTACAAAAAAGAAAGCAGAGATAATAAACTACTTATCTCTGCTTTCACGAATGTATATTTTGTTCTAGCCCTTTACATTTTTCGCAAAAACTTGCTGTTTGCTCATTTCCGCAAATTGTAAACTCAAGAAATTTACTCTTTAACTCTTGAACCATCTTCGTCCCAATCCCCACATGACGGTGAGACGGGTTCACACTCAAATGCTGAATTTCTAATACTTGATTCTCTTTTTTTACAATCCCCATTATTCCAACAAAATCTTCATTTTCTTTCCACAAATACAATTGCCAATCATCTTTTGCTTCATATTCTTTCATTGTCAATTGTAATGTTTTCACATCTTTTTCAGTTGGCATAAACGAAAGAAGCCCCATTGCAATTTTTTCATAACTTTTTTTAAAACGAATTAACATAACCCTTATCCCTTCTTACAAAAGTTACAAACTAGTAATCCCCTCAATCACTCTTTTCATATCACATTCATTTTACAATATTTTCAACAGAGTGAGAAGAGTCTAAAACAACTTGATAATCATACAAAGCGAAAAGAAGAAAGTCAAATCTATGTTTCAGCACTATTCCTTTAATAAATAGAGTTAAAAAAAGAAAATTTTATATGGAATGGAAAGAAACATATCATTCAACAGCACTTCATTTATAGTTACTCTAAAGCAGCACAATTCTAGCAAAATTAATATAACAAAAAATATTTATTGAAACATATAATGTAATGTATTCTATGTAATTGGTTAAAGGTTTGTTCTCACAAGCAATATATTTTAGCAACAATACTACTTGTATGATGAGCTGTAGAAGTAGTACTCAATCTCATTAAAAATAAAAAAGAGAGCAAAAGCTCTCTTTTTCCTTACCTTATTCTTCCCAAACTTTAACTTCTTTCATTACATCGCCTTGACGCATTTTTAATACTGTTTCAATACCGCTTGTTGCTTTACCGAATACAGTATGAACACCATCTAAATGCGGCTGTGGCTCATGAACGATAAAGAATTGGCTACCGCCTGTGTTACGGCCAGCGTGAGCCATAGAAAGTGATCCTACAAGGTGTCTATGAGGGTTTCCATCAGTTTCACATGGAATAGAGTAACCTGGGCCACCTGCACCTGTACCTGTTGGGTCTCCACCTTGGCTTACGAAGCCAGGAATAACACGGTGGAATGTAACACCGTCATAAAATCCTTGCTCTGCTAATTTTTTAAAGTTTTCTACTGTTTTCGGTGCTTCTTCTGGGAAAAATTCCAAGTCGATTTTTTCACCGTTTTCCATTAATATGTATCCTAAAGTTTTCATACGTATATGTCTCCTTTCAACTATCTCAGCACTATATTACCACATTCATGACTAGAAACAAAAAGAATCCGACAATCTAGATACTTCTTTTTTGAAATGTGGAAAAAGCTAGGTGACAAATAAGAAATATATACTATAATAACTTTGTTGCCCGAAAATTTTAGAAAGAGAAAGGGAGCGATTTTTCGTGAAAACGAAATTACTAGCTCTGCTATTAGCTGTAACGGTATTTATGATGCCAACAGCTTCGTTTGCAGACATCATCGAGGGAGAATCAATTGTTACATTAGGAGAGAACTTATCTGAACAACAAAAACAAGATCTGTTAAAAGAAATGAAAGCACCGAAAGATGCTACAATTATTACTGTATCTAATGCGGAAGAACATAAATTTCTAGAAGGCATTGTTCCAAAAGCACAAATTGGTACGAGAGCAATTTCTTCTTCTATGATTACATACACAAAACCAGGATCTGGTCTTATTGTACGATCAAAGAACATTAACTGGGTAACAGATGCAATGTACACTAACGCTTTGATTACAGCAGGTGTAAAAGATGCAGAAATTCAAATTACTGCACCTTTTAAAGTTTCAGGAACTGCAGCTTTAACTGGATTAATGAAAGCATACGAAACTGCG